>NZ_CAXUNQ010000064.1:0-23864 GCF_964252615.1 uncultured Bradyrhizobium sp. | reverse complement strand
ACACGCCGCGTCAACCGCGGGCTTGACCGACTTATCCATCGCTCTTGGCAAAAGGCTTTTGCGAAGCGGGATGGATTGCCGGGTCAAGCTCGGCCATGACGATGAGATGTGTGAATCCAGTAGGGTCAGGCCCGGCAATGACGGCAGAGATGTGTGCATACGGCAGGATCAAGCCGGGCAATGACGAGAAGATATGATGAAAAAGCGTTGATTATCCCGCAAGCCGGCTTAGCCGCTTCAGCGCATCACCAGCCAGTGCGCGCGTCAGTTCCGCCGCCGGCATGCGGTGGCCGATCCCCACCGCCTGCCCGGCCCAGAGATTGGTGAAGTCGACCTTGCCGAGCTTTTCCGCTGCGACTTTCAAAGGGCCTAGCGCGGTCGCGGCATGCGGAAATGCCGGGGCATCCACGGAGATGGGCCCGATCTCACGCATCAGCCGGTTGACGACCCCGCGAGCCGGACGCCCGGTCATCACATTGGTGATGACGGTGGACTCGTCGCGGGCGGCAGCCAGTTCGGCGCGATGCGGCGGGACGATCCTGGATTCCGGACAATGCAGATAGGCGGTGCCGATCTGAACGCCGGCTGCGCCCAGCGCAAACGCCGCGGCGATGCCGCGCCCGTCTGCGATACCGCCGGCGGCGATCACCGGGACCTTCACTGCGTCCACCATCTGGGGGACCAGCGCGAAGGTGCCAGGCTGCTGCGCAATGTTCTCCGTCAGGAACGTGCCGCGATGGCCACCCGCCTCCGCGCCCTGTGCGATGATGGCATCGGCGCCATGCTGCTCAAGCCAGGTCGCTTCGCGCACGATGGTTGCGGAGGCGATCACGATGCAGCCTGCCGCCTTGATCCGCTTCAGCAGCGCGGGCTCCGGCAGCCCGAAGTGAAAGCTGACCACCTCGGGTTTCAGCTCTTCCACCAGTTCGCACATGGCGGCACCGAACGGCGCACGATTGGGCAGGTTGACCGGTGCTGCGGGATTGATCCCGAGCTCATTATAGTAAGCCGCCAGCCGCTGTTTCCAGCCGGCTTCACGCCGCGGATCGGCATTTACGGGCGTGTGGCAGAAGAAATTCATGTTGACGGGCGCGGACACCCGCTGGCGGATGATATCGATCTGCTCACGCGTCTTTTCCGCCGACAGCATCGCACACGGCAGCGCGCCGAGCGCGCCTCCTTGCGCTGCTGCGATCACCAGATCGGCGTCCATCACGCCGGCCATTGGCGCCTGCACAATCGGAAATTCTGTTTTGAACAGGTCAAGAATTCTGCGGTCGGGCCACATGGTCAGCTCACTTGATGATGAGGGATTGGCTCCGGTCGTTGACCGGTGCGTGATCTGGAATAGCATGGATTCTGCATCGCATCGAATTTCGACCCGGGTCGCCTGAAGCACGCGCGGTCAGACGTAGCGCGAGGCTGCTCGCCGCCAGCGCCAGCGCCGCAAGCACGCCGGGCAGCAGCAGCCCGCCGCCGGAGAGGCCGACCATCGAGGATCCGGCGATCTGCCCGGACGCAAACGCCGCTGTGTAGACGGCGATCACCCGCGCCGGCCGCGCGCCGCCGAGCCGCCGCGCTTCCTGGATTCCGGCCATGGTAATGACCATGAACGTACCGCCGACACACAAGGCGGCGAACACCAGCGTGGCAAGATTGACCGCGAAAAGCGGCGCCACCACGCCCAGTGCCAGCACCCATTGTCCATGAGCCCACAGGCGCCGCGACGAAAGCCCCGGCAGGCGCGCGGCCAACACCGTGGAGACCGCGGCGGCAGCGCCGAATACCGGCCAAACCCATCCGAACACCGCCGGATCCCCGGTCACCTCCCGCGCCAGCGCCGGCAGAAACGTGGCGGGAATAATGTATCCGTAACCGAACGCGCCATAGCACAGCGCAGCGATCCACGCCTGCCAGGTCAGCGGCGCAGCTTGCGAGCCCGCCATCGCGGTCGTCTGCACGTCCTCTTTCGCGAGCTGCCGCCACAGCGCGAGAGCCAAGAACGCGGCGATCGCGCCGAGACTGATCCACGTCGGCCGCGAACCCAAGGCTGTCACGCCGGCGACAAGACCGACCAGGCCGGCAAGGCAGATGCCGGCGCCGACCCCGGCAAAGACCTGCCCCGACCGTGACGCTTGATGCCGCCGCGCCAGAATGGGCATCGCCCAGGCCGATACGCCGACCAGCACGAACGCGCTGGCCGCGCCGGCAAGAAAACGCAGCGCGAGCCAGGGCCCCAATTCGCCCGTCAGTCCCATGCCCGCGGTGAACAACGCGATCGAAACCATCCCCCATTGAACGGCGTGCGCCGGCGCCGGGGGCGAAGAAACGCAGATCAGAGCCCCGACCAGATAACCTGCATAGTTCGCGGTGGCGAGCCAGCTGCCCTGCACCAGGCTCACGCCGGCGTCCTGCTGCATCAGCGGCAACAACGGCGTGAAAGCGAAGCGGCCGATACCCATCGCCACCGCCAGAGCGATAAGGCCGGTCCACCGGACCGCACCGGCGCCCGATGGTTCGGCAACGGTTACCGACGCTACGGCGGCAACCCTGACCGGCGCTTCGGTTGAAACGCCGGCCTGGAAACCACTGCAAGGCAATCCTGACATTCGACGCACCCGGCGGCTTGCATTCCGTTGCAGCAGGCATAGGCTGGATTTTGCTTCTTGAATAATGAATAATAACGAACGAGTTGTTCTCTATTTTAGCAACGCTGCGGCCCGGTTCTGGAAAGCTGAACATGAACTTCACCGATCTGCAGGTGTTCAAGGCCGTCGTGGAAGAAGGCGGCATCGTCAAAGCCGCTCACAAACTGCACCGCGTACCCTCCAACATCAGCACGCGCGTCAAGCAGCTTGAAACCGCGGTGGGCGTTCCTCTATTCCACCGCGACCGCCAGCGGCTTCATCTGTCGCCGAGCGGGGAACTGCTGCTCGGCTATGCCGAGCGCTTGATCGGCCTCTCGGAAGAAGCGCGCCATGCGGTTTCCGGCGCGGCGCCGCGGGGTTTGCTGAAGCTCGGCGCGTTGGAGAGCACGGCCGCAAGCCGCCTGTCGGGCATCCTTGCCGACTTTCATCGGCGTTATCCCGACGTGCACCTCGAACTCAGCACCGGCACCAACGACATGCTGGTGAGCGCGGTGGCCGAACGGCGGCTCGATGCCGCCTTTATCGCCGAGCTTCCGTCGGCGCGCGGGCTCGCCCATCTTCCCGCGTTCCGCGAAAGCCTCGTGCTGATCTCATGCCCGGACCACCCGCCCATCACCAGCCCTGGCGATGCCGAAGGACAAAGCCTCATCGCATTCCCTCACGGCTGCGCTTATCGCCGCGTGCTGCAGCGCTGGTTGAAGCGCGAAAGTCTGGCGACGTTGCGCGTTCTGGAACTCAGTTCGTATCACGCCATCGTCGCCTGCGTCGCCGCCGG
The DNA here is from genome assembly GCF_964252615.1 of uncultured Bradyrhizobium sp. Taxonomy (NCBI): domain Bacteria; kingdom Pseudomonadati; phylum Pseudomonadota; class Alphaproteobacteria; order Hyphomicrobiales; family Nitrobacteraceae; genus Bradyrhizobium; species uncultured Bradyrhizobium sp. Next base: position 20,441 of record NZ_CAXUNQ010000064.1, on the reverse strand, counting down.
CGCCGGGATTGCCCTGATGCCCGAGGCGGTGCTCGATGCCATGCCGCAGGCGCTCGTGCGCCGCAACCGCATTCCGCGCGCCCAGAGCGAGATGGTCACGCCGCTGATCTGGCGCGAAGGTGAAGTCTCGCCGCCGGTGCTGGCATTGCGCACCCTGATGGCGCTGGTCGCGAAAGGCTTGGCGCGTAAACGCGAGGGACGGCGCATGAAGACGGGCAGATAGGAATACGCCGACCCTCCGCTATGCGCGCGTTCGCCGCCTGACGCTCCAGCGCCGGAATGCGACGCCGGCCCAGATCGCTTCGACCAGGCCGAACGGCCACGCGCCCTGCAAAAAACCATAGACCGACCCCAGCGCGCAGGCCGCCGCAAAGCCGAGGATGAACCAGTGACCGCGATCCTCCAGTGCATAGAACGCAAGCATCGCGGTGACGGCGAACAATCCGAATAAGGTAAGCCAGTCCATTACCGGCCCTGCTCGCTTTGCATCGATTACGGGCCACGTGGTATGCGGTGCCATGCCCGCATTTATCTTACCCCTGATCGAGGCGGCGGCGCAGTGGCCGCGACGCGGCGCGCTGGTCGGGCTCGATCTCGGCACCAAGACCATCGGCGTTGCGGTGTCCGACCCTGATCGCAGGCTGGCGACCGGCGTGGAAACCGTCGCGCGCAAGAACTTTACCGCCGATGCCGCGCGGCTGCTCGCCCTTGCCGGGGAACGCAGCGCCGCCGGCTTTGTGCTGGGCCTGCCCATCAACATGGACGGCGGCGAAGGCCCGCGCGCGCAATCGACCCGGGCTTTCGCCCGCAACCTGTCGCGGTTGACCGATCTGACCATCGCGTTATGGGACGAGCGGCTCTCCACCGTTGCCGTGGAGCGCGAATTGATCGGTTTGGACATGAGCCGCGCCCGGCGCGCAAAAGTGATCGACGAGCACGCGGCGATTTTCATCCTGCAGGGCGCGCTGGACCGGCTGGCGGCGCTGGGGTAGCCGGCATTTCCGGCGGAAGCGAAGCAATCCAAACCGCAAAAGTCTGGATTGCTTCATCGAGCGCTCCCCGCAATGGCGATTTACGGCCCGGCCAGCCAGATACTTTGCAGCGTCGCAGCCAGATTGTTGATGCCGTGCAGCACGACGGTCAGCCAGGTCGAGCCGGAGCGATAGCGCAGATAACCAAGCAACAGCCCGATAGAGAACACTTCGCCGAGAAAGAACAGATCGTACTGCAGATGCATCGCGGTCCACACCAGCGACGACAGCACGATGGCGCCGGCCGGATGTAGAAACGATTGGGACCAGCCGCGATACAGGAATCCGCGCACGAAAAATTCTTCCGTCGCCGGTGCCACCGCGCAAAACGCGAGCGCCAGCAGCCACAGCGCGCCATCGGCACGCGCCGACTTCAGCACGTCGACCATAAAGCCCGGCGCGATCTCGCGTCCTACCGCCCGCGACAGCAGGTCCCAGCCGGCGATCAGCACAATCAGCCCGGCGATACCGGCCAGAAGATTGCTCCACGAGGTCCAGCGAAGCGCCAGATATTCGGCAAACGGCGCGCGCGCCACGCGCGTCGCCAGCCATAGCGCCGCGAGAACCGCTGGCAATCCCATGATGACCGACATGGAAATCGCGACACCGCTGCTTAGCACGGTCCTGACCAGGTCGAGATCGGCTGAGGCTCCCCGGCTCAGGACAAAGTATCCCACCACCAGCATTTGTCCGGCGAACATCGCGGCGAAGATCACCAGCCCCCACAGGCTGGTGCCGACGAATTTCCAGACCCGGGGCTGACGTAATGCGGGAACCGAGGTTTCAGAAATCCGCATCGAATGATCCTGGCTGATGCTCGTCATGGTCGGGCTTATTCCGGCCATCCACGCCTTATTGTGCGGCAAATTTATTAAAGACGTGGATGCCTGCGACAAGCGCGGCATGACGGCGCTCGGACAGACCGGGGGATAACTCGCAAGGCCCCTATTCGCCCTTGCCCCGCATGACATCCCCCCCTATAGCTCTCGTTTTAATGACCCCTGCATCGAAATCGACCTTTGTCCTCGGTCACCGGCATCTGCTGGGAATCGAGGGCCTTTCCGCCGCTGACATTACCGGCCTGCTCGACCTTTCCGAAGAGTATGTCGAGCTCAATCGCCAGGTCGACAAGAAGCGCACCTCCCTGCGCGGCCGCACTCAGGTCAACCTGTTCTTCGAGGCCTCGACCCGTACCCAGTCCTCGTTCGAAATCGCGGGAAAAAGGCTCGGCGCCGATGTCATGAACATGTCGGTGTCTTCTTCCTCGATGCGCAAGGGCGAAACCTTGATGGATACGGCGGTGACGCTCAACGCCATGCATCCGGACATCCTGGTGGTGCGGCATCACGCATCCGGCGCCGTCGAATTGCTGGCGCGCAAGGTCGACGGCTCCGTAATCAACGCCGGCGACGGCGCCCATGAACATCCGACCCAGGCGCTGCTCGATGCGCTGACCATCCGCCGCAACAAAGGCCGGCTCGAGGGTCTGGTGATTGCGATCTGCGGTGACGTGATGCATTCGCGGGTGGCGCGCTCCAACATCGTGCTGCTCAACACCATGGGCGCGCGGGTCCGCGTGGTCGCTCCCTCGACACTGCTGCCGCGCGGCATCGAGCGGATGGGCGTCGAGGTTGCGCGCGACATGCGCGAGGGTTTGAACGGTGCCGATATCGTGATGATGCTGCGGCTGCAGCGCGAGCGGATGAACGGCTCATTCGTGCCCTCGAGCCAGGAATACTTCCATTATTTCGGCCTCGACCAGAAGAAGCTGGCCTACGCCAAGCCCGACGCGCTGGTGATGCATCCGGGACCGATGAACCGCGGCGTCGAGATCGACTCCATCGTCGCTGACGGCGCCCAGTCGCTGATCCGCGAACAGGTGGAAATGGGCGTGGCGGTGCGGATGGCGGTGCTGGAAGCGCTGGCGAGGAATCTGCCGAATGCGTAGCGCGACGGGATCAGCGTCATTGCCGGGCTTGACCCGGCAATCGATCCGCTTCGGAAGATTGGTGCGAAGAGGATGGATGCGCGGGTCAAGCCCGCGCATGACGGGATTGGCGTCGGCCGCATCTCCGTTATTCCGGGGCTGGCCGCAGGCCAGAACCCGGAATCCAGAGATACATGCGCTTCTCTCCTCTGGATTCCAGGTTCGCTGCGCTGCGCTCGCACCCTGGAATGACGGCGAAAGGTCGTGTCGATGCTGACTGACCGCCGTCCGATCCTGCTCGCCAACGCCCGCGTGATCGATCCGTCGCGCGATCTCGACATCGTCGGCGACGTGCTGATCGCCGATGGCGTGATCCGCGATTCGAGGCGTGGCATCGGTGCGGCCGGCGTGCCGGAGGGCACCGATATCATCAATTGCGCCGGCCGGGTCGTCGCTCCCGGGCTGATCGACATGCGCGCATTCGTCGGCGAGCCCGGCGCCGGCCACCGCGAGACTTTTGCCTCGGCAAGCCAGGCGGCGGCGGCAGGCGGCATCACCACCATCATCTGCCAGCCCGATACCAAGCCGGTGATCGACAACTCCGCGACGGTGGATTTCATTCTGCGCCGGGCTCGCGACACCGCGATCGTCAACATCCATCCGATGGCGGCGCTGACCAAGGGCATGGCGGGCGCCGAGATGACCGAAATCGGCCTTCTGAAGGCGGCCGGCGCGGTAGCCTTTACCGACGGTGACCGCAGCGTGACCAATGCGCAGGTGATGCGGCGGGCGCTGACCTATGCGCGCGATTTCGACGCGCTGATCGTGCACCATACCGAGGACCCGGATCTGGTCGGCGAAGGCGTCATGAACGAGGGCGAGTTCGCCGCGCGCCTGGGGCTGGTCGGGATCCCGAATGCTGCCGAAGCGGTCATGCTGGAGCGCGACGTCCGTCTCGCCGCGCTCAGCGGTGGACGTTATCACGCCGCGTCGCTGACCTGCATCGAATCGCTGGAAATTCTCAGGCGCGCGCGCGAGGCGGGGATTGCCGTCTCGGCATCGGTCTCGATCAATCACCTGACCCTGAATGAAAACGATATCGGCCCCTACCGAACTTTCCTGAAAGTGTCGCCGCCTCTGCGCACCGAAGACGATCGCCTGGCACTGGTTGCCGCGGTAGCCTCCGGACTGATCGACGTGGTGATGTCCGATCACAATCCGCAGGATGTCGAGACTAAGCGGCTGCCGTTCGCCGAAGCCGCCGCCGGCGCGATCGGGTTGGAAACCATGCTGCCCGCGGGCCTGCGCCTGATCCACGGCGGCAAAATGGATTTCAGGACCCTGATCCGCGCGATGTCGACACGACCAGCCGAACTGCTGGGCCTGCCCGGCGGTTCGTTGCGCGTGGGATCGCCGGCGGACGTGATCGTGATCGATCCCGACACGCCCTGGGTGCTTGATCCCGCTGACCTCAAATCGCAATGCAAGAATACGCCGTTCGACGAGTCGCGGTTCTCGGGCCGCGTCGCGCGCACCATCGTCGGCGGACGCACCGTCTATGAACATGTGTGAGGTTCCATGACCGGCACTTACATCCTGGCGCTGGTGATCGGCTACCTGCTGGGATCAATTCCATTCGGATTGATCCTCACCAGATTTGCCGGCACGCAGGATTTGCGCTCGATAGGCTCCGGCAATATCGGCGCTACCAATGTGCTGCGCACCGGCCGCAAGGGCCTCGCTGCAGCGACGCTGCTCTGCGACATGCTGAAAGGCACCGCCGCGGTGGTGATCGCGGGCACTTTCGGCGGCCCTGAGGCCGCGATGCTGGCGGCGCTGGCGGCGTTCCTCGGCCACCTGTTTCCGGTGTGGCTGAATTTCAAGGGCGGCAAGGGCGTCGCAGTTTACATCGGCGTGCTGATCGGATTGTTCTGGCCTGCAGCAGTGGTATTTTGCGTGCTGTGGCTCGCCACCGCCGCCACCACGCGCTACTCGTCGCTCTCGGCATTTATCGCAAGCTTCGTGACACCGATCTTCTTATGGTGGTTCGGCCACCCTGCGCTGGCCTCGCTGTTCGCGGTGCTGACCCTGCTGCTGTTCTACGTCCACCGCGACAACATCAGGCGGTTGCAGGCCGGAACCGAAGGGCAGATCGGGGAAAAGTCGTAGGGCGGACTGGCGTTCGCAAATCCGTCCCTACAACCGCGCCAGCGCCTTTTCAACGAAGCGCGCACCGGCCAGCGCGCCGGCGTCGTCGCCAAATCGGGCGATCACCTGCACGCCCACCGGCAATCCGCCGTCGGCGACATGAGCGGGAACGTTGACGCAGGGAACGCCCATCAGGGTCCAGAGCCGGTTGAAACGCGGATCGCCGGTCGAGGCCAGTCCCTTCGGCGCGGCGCCCGGCGCCGAAAAGGTGAGTAATATGTCGACGTCCTCGAATATGCCGGCCAATGCGGCTCTGCCCTGGCCCGCGACGCGGAGCGCCGCATCGTATTCGGCAGCCATGATGCCCTTGCTTTCGTCGAGCCGTCCCCGCAACAGCGGCGGCATCGCGTCGTAATTGGCGCGATATTCCCAGGCGAACGCCTGATGCGCTTCAAAATCCTGCACGACAGGATGAATGCGCCATGCTTTCGCGACCACCTCGGGCAGTTGAATGGCACGAGCGGACGCGCCGGCTTGTTCCACGGCACGGATCGCAACCCGCACCGCCTCCGCACCATCCGTTTCCGGAGCGCCGGCAAAATCCTGCGTTACGACGCCGATACGCGGCGTCCGCGGCGCGGCGCCCGGCAAAAGTTCAGGCCGGTTGGTCATCGCCGACAGTCCATGCGCCAGATCTTCAACGCCGGCCGCGAACAGCCCGACCGTATCCAGCGTCCACGAAAAACATTTCACGCCGACCGTCGGCAGCAGCCGGTACGTAGGCTTGATGGCGGCGACGCCGCAGAACGAGGCCGGCCGGATCACGGAGCCGCCGGTCTGCGTGCCCAGCGTCAGCGGAACCATTCCGGCCGCCACAACCGCCGCCGAACCTGACGACGAGCCGCCCGGCGTATGATCGTGGTTGCGTGGATTGAGCGTCGCAGTCGGATCGTTGGCCGCGAATGCCGTCGTCGTGGTCTTGCCGACCACCGTAGCTCCGGCCGCCTTGAGCATCGTCACGACAGCCGCATCCGCGCGCGGCCGCCAGCCCCTGTAGATCGGCGAACCCATTTCAGTGGGCAAATCCGCCGTATCCATGATGTCCTTGATACCAACCGCGATGCCACGCAGCGGACCCGCATCCTGCGCGCGTACGTTTTCCGCGCGGCAGACGAAAGCGCCGATGGTTTTTTCCTGCGCATCAATCGCGTCCAGCGATTGGACTATCGCCGCCTCGGCGGAGAGATCGCCGGAGCGAATACGGCGCTGGAGTTCGGCGAGCGACAGCATCGGCATGATTCCTGAGACAGCCGACCACTTTTACGGATCGCGCCGGGATCGGGCAAGCGCATCGGTCGATGCAACCGCCGGTAAGTTGCTCGTCGTGCCGCCGTGTTTGATGCTGGGTCCCGGGCAGGCGGCATGAACAACACTCAGAACTCGACCCATCTCACCGACGAGCAGCGGATCGACTGGCTGCGGCTGATACGGTCCGACAATGTCGGGCCGCGGACGTTTCGGTCGCTGATAAACCATTTCGGCAGCGCGCGGGCAGCACTTGACGGCCTGCCCGACCTGGCGCGGCGCGGCGGCGCCGCGCGTCGCTACCGCATCTTCGGCAAGGACGATGCGGAAGCCGAAATCGCCGCCGGCAAAAACATCGGCGTCAGCCTGGTCGCACCTACCGAACCCGGTTATCCGTCGCGGCTGGCGCTGATCGATGACTCCCCGCCCCTGCTCGGCGTGCGCGGCGCGCTCGATGTGCTGGCCCGGCCGATGATCGCCGTCGTCGGATCGCGTAACGCCTCCGGCGCCGGGCTCAAATTCGCAAGCAGGCTGTCGCGCGACGTAAGTGACGCCGGATTTGTCATCGCCTCCGGCCTCGCGCGCGGCATCGACCAGGCGGCGCATCGCGCCAGCCTCGAGGGCGGCACGGTGGCGGTGCTGGCCGGCGGCCATGACCGTGTCTATCCATCGGAACACGAAGATCTGCTGAAAACCATTCTGCGGTCGGGTGCCGCGATTTCCGAAATGCCGCTTGGTCACGTACCGCGCGCGCGGGATTTTCCGCGGCGCAACCGGCTGATCTCGGGCATGGCACTCGGCGTGGTCGTGGTCGAGGCCGCGCATCGTTCCGGCTCGCTGATCACCGCGCGTATCGCCGCCGAACAGGGCCGCGAGGTGTTCGCCGTGCCCGGCTCGCCGCTCGATCCGCGCGCCGCCGGCACCAACGACCTCATCAAGCAGGGCGCGATCCTGACGACGGAGGCATCGGACGTCATCAATGCGGTCGCGCCGATCATGGAGCGGCCGGTGGAATTGCCGACGCGGGAGCCGGAGGAAGCGCCGCCCGAAGCCGCCGAACCCGATGCCGGCGACCGCTCGCGGATTGTCGGCCTGCTTGGGCCTAGTCCGGTCGGCCTGGACGACCTGATCCGGATCGCGGGGACATCGCCGGCCGTGGTGCGCACCGTGCTGCTCGAGCTTGAACTGGCCGGACGACTCGAGCGCCATGGCGGCGGGTTGGTGTCGCTGGTCTAACGCCGTCATTTGCGGTCGGCGTCATCTGGCGCATTGGCCAATTATCACCCGATACAGATCGGCGATCCGCCGGCAACACGGTAGTCAGGCTTTCGGCCTTCGCTTGCCGCGACGGCGGACATCCCTGGCCTCCATCAGCGCCATGTCGAGCAGGAAACCGAGCATGTCCAGTCTATGCCGGCGCGCCAGACGCGCCAGATCGGTCACCCCGTCCGCAATATGGCTTGCGGCCTCTTCCGGGCCACCATCGCGCGGCGGCTGCGGCGCCGAAGGCTTCCGCGCTGAGGGCTTGGACGCCGAAGACTTGGACGCCGACGATTTGGACGCCGAAGATTTGGACGTCGAAGATTTGGGGACAGAGAGCTTGGACGCCGACGGTTTGGACGTCCGCGGAGAGTTCTTTCGGCCTGACATCCGCAGTCTTCCTTTTGCCGAGGGGGACGCGATCCAAAATTGCGTAATCGTTATAACCACCCGCTATGAGAGCGCAACTGCGGGCATGTTTTGCACAACTTAGCAGCGAAAATATCGCGCGTCCTCGCCCCCTGTTCAACGCCTGGCGATTTGACTTAAAGCGCCGGGGCCACCATGTTCGCCTCGAAACGGCCGGTGCGAATCCCGCATGAGCGGCCCTTTATCTCCCTGTAAGCCACTGGAATTACATGAATATCGTTATTGTCGAGTCGCCTGCCAAAGCCAAGACGATCAACAAGTATCTGGGCGGTTCCTACGAGGTTCTGGCATCGTTCGGCCATGTCCGCGACCTTCCGGCAAAGAACGGGTCGGTCGATCCGGAGGCCAATTTCCAGATGATCTGGGAGATCGATCCCAAGGCAGCCGGCCGGCTCAATGACATCGCCCGCGCCATGAAGGGGGCCGACAGGTTGATCCTCGCAACCGACCCCGACCGTGAAGGCGAGGCGATTTCGTGGCACGTGCTGGAGGTGCTGAAAGAGAAGCGCGCGATCAAGGATCATAAGATTGAGCGCGTGGTATTCAACGCCATCACCAAGCAGGCGGTGACGGAGGCGATGAAGAACCCGCGCCAGATCGATGGTGCGCTGGTCGACGCCTACATGGCGCGCCGCGCGCTGGATTATCTGGTGGGTTTTACCCTGTCTCCGGTGCTGTGGCGAAAACTTCCGGGCGCGCGGTCGGCGGGCCGCGTGCAGTCGGTTGCCTTGAGACTGGTCTGCGATCGCGAGCTTGAAATCGAAAAGTTCGTTCCGCGCGAATACTGGTCGCTGGTCGCCACGCTGACCACGCCGCGCGGCGACGCCTTCGAGGCGCGGCTGGTCGGCGCCGACGGCAAGAAGATCCAGCGCCTCGATATCGGCACCGGCGCCGAGGCGGAAGATTTCAAAAAGGCCATCGAAGCCGCGAACTTCACGGTCTCCACCGTCGAAGCAAAACCGGCGCGGCGCAATCCGCAGGCGCCGTTCACCACGTCGACGCTGCAGCAGGAGGCCAGCCGCAAGCTCGGCTTCGCGCCGGCGCATACGATGCGGATCGCGCAACGACTGTATGAAGGTATCGATATCGGCGGCGAGACCGCCGGTCTTATCACCTATATGCGAACCGATGGCGTACAGATCGATAATTCGGCGATCATCCAGGCGCGCAAGGTGATCGGCGAAGATTACGGCAACGCGTATGTGCCCGATACGCCGCGCCAGTATCAGACCAAAGCCAAGAACGCGCAGGAGGCGCATGAAGCGATCCGCCCCACCGACCTGTCGCGCCGCCCCGCCGAAATGCGCCGTCGCCTCGATAACGATCAGGCGCGGCTCTACGAGCTGATCTGGATCCGCACCATCGCGAGCCAGATGGAATCCGCCGAGCTGGAACGCACCACCGTCGACATCGCCGCCCGGGCCGGATCGCGCCTCCTGGAACTGCGCGCCACTGGCCAGGTGATAAAATTCGACGGTTTTCTCGCGCTTTATCAGGAAGGCCGCGACGACGACGGCGACGACGAGGATAGCCGCCGGCTTCCCGCCATGAGCGAAGGTGAAGTCCTGAAACGGCAGGATCTCGCGGTCACCCAGCATTTCACCGAACCGCCGCCGCGCTTTTCCGAAGCCTCGCTGGTCAAGCGCATGGAAGAGCTCGGCATCGGCCGGCCCTCGACCTACGCCTCGATTCTGCAGGTGCTGAAAGATCGCGGCTATGTGCGGCTCGACAAAAAACGCCTGCATGGCGAGGACAAGGGCCGCGTCGTGATCGCGTTCCTGGAAAATTTTTTCGCGCGCTATGTGGAATACGACTTTACCGCCAATCTCGAAGAACAGCTCGACCGCATCTCCAACAACGAGATCTCCTGGCAGCAGGTCTTGCGGGATTTCTGGACCGATTTCATCGGCGCCGTCGATGAAATCAAGGATTTGCGCGTAGCGCAGGTGCTGGACGCGCTCGACGACATGCTGGGGCCGCACATCTATGCGCCGCGCGAGGACGGCGGTGATCCCAGGCAGTGCCCGAGTTGTGGCACCGGCAAGCTCAATCTCAAGGCCGGCAAGTTCGGCGCCTTTGTCGGCTGCTCCAATTATCCGGAATGCCGGTATACCCGTCCGCTTGCCGCCGATGGCGAAGCTACCGGCGACCGCATCCTCGGCAAGGACCCGGAAACGAACCTCGATGTCGCGGTCAAGGCGGGACGTTTCGGTCCCTACATCCAGTTGGGCGAGCCCAAGGATTACGGCGAGGGCGAGAAGCCGAAGCGCGCGGGCATTCCGAAAGGGTCGTCGCCCGCCGACATGGAGCTGGAACTGGCGCTGCAACTGCTGTCGCTGCCGCGCGAAGTCGGCAAGCACCCCGAGGACGGCGAACCGATCAAGGCCGGCATCGGCCGCTTCGGGCCGTATGTGCAGCATGGCAAAACCTATGCGAGCCTGGAAGCCGGCGACGAGGTGTTCACCATCGGTCTCAATCGCGCGGTGACGCTGATTGCCGAGCGGATTCTGAAAGGGCCGAGCACGCGTCGTTTCGGCGCCGATCCCGGCAGGCCGCTAGGCGACCATCCGACCCTGGGCGGCGTTGCGGTCAAGGGTGGACGCTACGGCGCTTACGTCACCGCGGGCGGTGTCAACGCCACCATACCAAGCGACAAGACCCAGGAGACCATCACGCTCGAGGAGGCCGTCGCGCTATTGGACGAACGCGTTGCCAAGGGCGGCGGCAAGCCGAAGCGCGGCGCGAAGAAGCCGCCGGCGAAGAAGGCTGCGGCCAAAGCCGGCACCGATCCAAAACCCTCCAAACCCGCCAAGAAAGCCGCGGCAAAAAAGGCCAAGCCGAAGTCGGACGCTGCCAGCAAGGCGCGCGCGCCGGTGACCGCGAGCGCGAAAACGTCGCCCACCAAACCCGCAACGCCGGCCGTCCAGAAGACTCCCGGCAAGGCGAGCGGATAAAACTTGACCAAAGCGCGCAAGCCGAACTTTCCGAGCCGGGATGCCATCGTCGCATTCATCCGCGCGCATCCGGGAAAGCTCGGCACGCGGGAGATCGCACGGGAATTCAGACTGAAGAACGCAGACCGCGTCGAACTCAAGCGAATTCTGCGCGAACTCGCGGATGAAGGCACTATCGCCAAACAAGGCAGAAAAATACGCGAGCCTGCCGCGCTGCCGCCGACCGTGATGGCTGACATCACCGGGCGCGACAGCGACGGCGAATTGATCGCCACCCCCACCGAATGGGACGAGGAGCAGAGCGGCGCGGCGCCGAAAATCCGCATCCATGTCCCGCGCCGCCCGCAACCCGGCACCGCGGCCGGGGTCGGCGACCGCGCGCTGCTGCGGGTCGACAAGCCCGATGCCGAGGGCGCCTATAGCGGCCGCGTCATCAAGGTAATCGATCATGCCAAGACCCGGGTGCTCGGGATCTTTCGCCGGCTTGCCGACGGCGGCGGACGGCTGGTGCCGGTGGACAAGAAACAGGCCGGCCGCGAACTGAATATCGCCAGGGCCGATTCTGGCGGCGCCGAGGACGGCGATCTCGTCAGCGTCGAACTGGTGCGTTCGCGGGCATTCGGGCTCGCGTCGGGCAAAGTAAAGGAGCGGCTCGGATCGCTGGCGAGCGAAAAAGCCGTCAGCCTGATCGCGATCCATGCCCACGAGATACCGCAGGCGTTTTCACCGGCAGCGTTGCGCGAAGCCGAACAGGCAAAACCCGCAACGCCGGCGGGACGCGAGGACTGGCGCGACGTGCCGCTGGTCACCATCGATCCGCCGGACGCGAAAGACCACGACGACGCGGTGCACGCCGAGCCCGATCCGGATCCGAACAACAAGGGCGGATACATCCTCAACGTCGCCATCGCCGACGTGGCGTTCTATGTGCGGCCCGGTTCCGCGCTGGACCGCGACGCGCTGACGCGCGGCAATTCGGTCTATTTCCCGGACCGCGTGGTGCCGATGCTCCCCGAGCGCATCTCCAACGACCTGTGCTCGCTGGTGCCTGGCGAGCCGCGCGGCGCGCTGGCGGTGCGCATGGTGATCGGCGCCGACGGCCGCAAGCGCTCGCACTCGTTTCATCGCATCCTGATGCGCTCGGCGGCGAAACTGAGCTACGCGCAGGCGCAGGCTGCCATCGACGGCCGGCCCGACGACACCACAGGGCCCCTGCTCGACCCGATCCTGAAACCGCTCTATGCCGCTTATGCCTGCGTAAGGCGCGCGCGCGACGAACGCAGCCCGCTCGATCTCGATCTGCCGGAGCGGAAAATTCTGCTGAAACCGGACGGCACGGTCGACCGCGTGATCGTCCCGGAGCGGCTCGATGCACACAGGCTGATCGAAGAGTTCATGATCCTTGCCAATGTCGCGGCGGCCGAAATGCTTGAAAAGAAGGCGCTGCCGCTTATCTATCGGGTGCACGATGAACCGACGCTGGAGAAGGTTCACAACCTGCAGGAATTTCTGAAAACCCTGGACTTGCCGTTCGCCAAGAGCGGCGCGTTGCGCCCTTCTTTGTTCAATCGCGTGCTGGCGCAGGTCAAGGGCCACGATTCCGAACCGCTGGTGAACGAAGTGGTGTTGCGCTCGCAGGCCCAGGCCGAATATTCCGCCGAGAATTACGGCCATTTCGGCTTGAACCTGAGGCGCTATGCGCATTTCACCTCGCCGATCCGGCGCTACGCCGATCTCGTCGTGCATCGCGCGTTGATTCGCGGCCTTGGGCTTGGCGAAGGCGCGTTGCCGGAAACCGCAACCGTGGAATCCTTGGGCGAAGTCGCCGCGCAAATTTCCGTCACCGAACGCCGCGCCATGAAGGCCGAGCGCGAAACCGCCGACCGCCTGATCGCACATTTTCTGGCCGACCGTATTGGCGCAACCTTTCAGGGCCGGATTTCCGGCGTCACCCGCGCTGGATTGTTCGTAAAACTCACCGATACCGGCGCCGACGGGCTGATCCCGATCCGCACGCTCGGCACCGAATATTTCACTTACGACGAGACGCGCCATGCGCTGGTCGGCTCCCGCAGCGGGGCCATGCATCGGCTGGGGGACGTGGTCGACGTGCGTCTGGTGGAAGCGGCTCCCGTGGCGGGCGCGTTGCGGTTTGAACTGCTGTCGGAAGGACGCGTGGCGGCGCGTGGACGAAGGCGAGAGCAACCGCGTGGCAACGCCGGCGTTCCACGCGAGGCACAAGCGAAAGACCGGCCGGGACGCAACCCGCGCAAGAAAGTCCGTGCGCCGGGCAGGAGCAGGCCCGTCAAGTCGAAAAGAGGCAAGTCTTTTTAAGGAAAAGTCATGGAAAACGTGAGCGAGCCTACCAAAGTCTGGACTCGGGATTTCGCGGCCGCAGAAAAACGCGATGTATGGACTGCGCTGAAACGCGGGCTTCGCGGGCGCTGCCCGCGCTGCGGCACGGGAAAACTGTTTGGTGCGTTTTTGAAGGTGGGCGATCACTGCTCGGCGTGCGGACTGGATTATACCCCGCATCGCGCCGACGACCTGCCGGCGTACCTCGTGATCGTCATCGTCGGCCACATCGTGGTGCCGATGATCCTGTGGATCGAGACCGATTATTCACCCTCGGTGCCGTTGCAGCTGGCGATCTATCTGCCGCTGACGCTGATCATGTCGCTGGCCTTGCTGCAGCCGGTGAAGGGGGCGGTGGTCGGCGTACAGTGGGCGTTGCGCATGCATGGATTTGACGAGAAGAATCCTGAACCGTAGCTAACCGTCATTCCGGGGCGCGCGGAGCGTGAGCCCGGAATCCATGACCACGATTGGTGATTATGGATTCCGGGCCTGCGCCAAGAGGCGAATCCCGGAATGACGAAAGGAAAATGTGGGGCGTATAAATGAACGAAGCGGCAGTCGTCAAAGCAGAGAAAGAAGCCGATCACCACCCCTATCGCCGGCCGGTGGATGCCGCGACGCTGATCCTGATCGATCGCAGCGGCACAATTCCAAAAGTTTTGGTCGGCAAGCGCCACGACAAGGTGGTGTTCATGCCGGGCAAGTTCGTGTTTCCGGGCGGGCGTGTCGATGCGCTGGACAACCGCGTTCCGGTCGCCGCGCCGATCTCGAAAGAACTCGAAGCCAATCTCATGAAGGGCAGTCCCAAGACGCCGCCATCGCGCGCGCGTTCGCTGGCGATTGCCGCGATCCGCGAGGCCTGCGAGGAAACCGGGCTTTGCCTCGGCCGCAAGAGCGACGGCGCCGCGCCAAAACTCGACGGCGTGTGGAAGCCGTTTTCCGACGCCGGGCTGCTGCCGGATCCATCGGGCCTGTTCCTGATCGCACGCGCGATCACACCGCCCGGCCGGGTGCGGCGGTTCGATACCCGGTTTTTCACGGCGGATGCGTCGGCTATCACCCATCATGTACAGGGCGTTGTTCACGCCGCTGCCGAGTTGGTGGAACTGGTCTGGGTCGAGATCGGTTCCAAGCCGCTGGCCGATCTGCACCCCATGACCAAGAATGTCCTGAACGAACTGGAGAAACGTCTTGCCACCGGGCCGCTCAGCCACGAGGCCCCGGTGCCGTTTTTCCATTTCTACGGCGGCAGGATGCAGCGGGATGTGCTGGGCGGTAGTCCCTAATGCCGGCATCCGGGGCGCGCTGAAGCGCGAGCCCGCAATCCATAACCACCATCGGAGTGTATGGATTCCGGGCCTGCGCCAAGAGGCGCATTCCGGAATGGCGAAGTTGAGGATGAGGCAATGCCAAGACGTCAACTAAAACTCGGCGCATTCATGCGGCCGGTCAGTATTCATACCGGCGCTTGGCGCTATCCCGGCGCATGGCCGGATGCCAATTTCAATTTCGCGCATCTCAGGCGCCTGATCCAAAAGCTTGAGGCCGGAAAATTCGACGCGTTTTTCATGGCCGACCATCTGGCCGTACTGAATATGCCGATCTCGGCGCTGAAGCGCAGCCACACCGTGACCTCGTTCGAGCCGTTCACGCTGCTGTCCGCATTGGCCGGCGCCACCGAACACATCGGGCTGATTGCCACCGGCTCGACCACCTTCGACGAGCCCTATCACGTCGCGCGCCGTTTTGCCTCGCTCGACCACATCAGCAGTGGGCGTGCCGGTTGGAACATCGTCACCACGTCCAATCCGGATGCGGCGCTGAATTTCGGGCTTGAAGACCACATGGAACACGCCGAGCGCTACAAGCGCGCGCGCGAGTTCTATGACGTGGTCACCGGCTTGTGGGACTCGTTTGCCGACGACGCTTTCGTGCGCGATGTCGGACAGGGTCTCTATTTCGACCCGGCCAAAATGCATGTGCTGAACCACAAGGGAAGGTATTTCTCGGTACGCGGCCCGCTCAACATCGCCCGCCCGGTGCAGGGCTGGCCGGTGATCGTGCAGGCCGGCGCTTCCGAAGCCGGCAGGCAGCTCGCGGCGGAAACGGCCGAAGCCGTGTTTACCGGCGGCGGTCCCCTCGCCGACGGGCAAAAGCTCTATGCCGACATCAAGGGCCGCATGGACAAGCTCGGCCGCAACCGCGACCACATGAAGATCCTGCCGGGTGCCTTTGTCGTGGTCGGCGACAGCGTCGAGGAAGCAAAGGAGAAGCGCGCGAAGCTCGACAGCCTGGTGCATTACGACAGCGCCATCGCCTCGCTGTCGGTTCAGCTCGGCACCGATGCATCAGGCTTCGATCCCGACGGGCAGCTGCCGCCGGTTCCCGAAACCAACGCCAGCAGGAGCGGCCGGCAGCGCCTGGTCGATGCCGCCGCGCGCAACAAGCTCACCGTGCGCCAGCTTGCCGAGCGTGCCGGCGGCTATGGCGGCCTGTCGTTTGTCGGCACGCCGCAAACCGTCGCCGACCAGATGGAAGAATGGCTGGTCACCGAGGCCTGCGACGGATTCAACATCATGTTCCCGTATCTGCCCGCCGGGCTCGACGACTTCGTCGACCGCGTGGTGCCTGAACTGCAGAAGCGCGGGATTTTTCGGCTCGACTATGAAGGCAGGACATTGCGGGAGAATCTCGGCCTGCCACGGCCGGAAAACCGGTTTTTTGCGACCTGATGGCTTGAATCGCGCGGTTGATCGCCGCAAAACCTTGACTTTGGGGCACTCGAAGCTAGGTTGCGCCCAAATGCTGGCCAGCTTGTCTGGCACGCCGACCATTCCAGACATGAGAGGTTTTAAGCATGGCCAAAGCGGTCACGATCAAGGTCAAGCTCGTCTCCACCGCGGATACCGGCTTCTATTACGTTGCCAAGAAGAACTCCCGCACCATGACCGACAAGCTGGTCAAGAAGAAGTACGACCCGGTCGCGCGCAAGCATGTCGAGTTCAAGGAATCCAAGATCAAGTAAGCTTTGAGGGATTTGAGCGGGGCCTTCGGATCCCGTTTTGCTGGTGCGCGGCTCCGGCCACTACGTCGTCCCCGCGCAGGCCGGACCCTTGCGCCGTGTCGCTGATGATGTGGATGGCGTTAGCGTCCTTGTCGGGCTGCCGTGCCTGACGGCATGCGCCAGGTCATGGGTCTCCGCCTGCGCGGGGACGGTGGAACGGCAGTACGCATTATGCCGCGGTCGCCACGACCCGGTTGCGGCCATCGTGCTTGGCGCGGTAGAGCGCAATGTCGGCGCGCTTGAGCACGTCGGCGACGGCCTCGCCCTTGCGCTCCAGGGTCGACAGCCCGATCGAGATCGTGACCTCGATGCGCTTGGCCCCCTTCTGAATCGCGAACGGTTCGCCCGCGATCGAGCGCCGCAGCCGCTCCGCCACCAGGCCGGCGACGTGCAGGTCGGTTTCCGGCATCACGATCACGAATTCCTCGCCGCCGTAGCGACAGGCGAGATCGATGCCGCGGATCGACTTGCGCACCCGCACCGCGAACTCACGCAATACGTCGTCGCCGGCGTCATGGCCGTAACTGTCGTTGATCGACTTGAAAAAATCGATGTCGAGAATCATCAGCGCCAAAGGCTTGCCGCGCGCCGAGGCCTGCTCGGCCAGCGTTCCGAGATGGCTTTCCATGTAGCGGCGGTTATGCAGCCCGGTCAGCCCGTCGGTAATGGCGGCCTCGATCGAGTTCTGCACATTGTCGCGCAGGTGATCGGTATAGCGGCGGCGCCGGATTTGCGTGCGCGCGCGAGCCAGCAATTCATTCTTGTCGACCGGGCGCAGCAAATAGTCGTTGACGCCGATCTCGAGCCCGCGCAGCAGCCGGGTGTTGTTGTCGGCATCGGCAATGGCCAGGATCGGCACCTGCCGCGTACGCTCCAGCGAGCGCGCCTGGCTGCACAGCCGCAAGCCGTCGAAATTCTCAAGACCGAGCGAGACGATCAGCAGGTCGTAATTGCCCTCGGCAGCGTGAAACAGCGCTTCCGCCGGATCGGATTCGACGTCCACGGTGTGCTCGGCCGACAGCACCGGGGCCAGCCGCTCGTACGACGACGGCCGGTCATCGACCAGGAGGATGCGCCCGCCCTTGCCGGCATCGGCGACCGCGCTGCGCTCGGGCGCCTCCACGCCGATTTCAAGCGAGGTGATGGCGCGCATGCGCAGTTCGTCGGTCATCATCTTGAGCCGGGTCAGCGAACGGACGCGTGCGATCAGCACCACATCCGATACCGGCTTGGTGAGGAAATCGTCGGCGCCGGCCTCCAGCCCACGTACGCGGTCGGCCGGACTGTCCAGCGCGGTCACCATCACCACCGGAATGAAGTGCGTCGATGGACTGGATTTCAGCCGACGGCACACTTCAAAACCGTCCATGTCCGGCATCATCACGTCGAGCAGGATGATGTCGCATTCGGCGCGGGCGCAGATTGCCAGCGCCTCGGCGCCATTGGCCGCCGTCAGCACGTCGAAATACTCCGCCGACAGCCGCGCTTCCAGCAGCTTCACATTGGCGGGAATATCATCGACGACCAGCACACGCGCGGACATCAGAATTCTCCTAACCGATAAAACGACGAACCGTTTCAATGAATTTGCCGACCGAGATCGGCTTGGACAGATACGCCTCGCAGCCGCCTTCGCGGATGCGCTCTTCGTCGCCCTTCATCGCGAACGCAGTTACCGCGACCACGGGAATGGAGCGCAGTTCCGGATCGTCCTTGATCCAGCGCGTCACCTCCAGCCCCGACACCTGCGGGAGCTGGATATCCATCAGGATCAGATCGGGACGAAGCTTGCGGACCAGATCGAGCGCCTCGAAGCCGTTGCTGGTGCCCGAGGTCTGGTAGCCATGAGCCTCCAGAAGATCGCGAAAGAGCTTCATGTTGAGCTCATTGTCTTCCACGATCAGGACGGTTTTTGCCATCCGCCCCTCCCATCAACAATGTTGCGGCCGCCCAATGCAGCCGCGCCATCGACGCCGTGCAACGGCGAATTCAAATTAGCGCCAGATTCGCTCTAACCTGTTAAGCCCGAGTGCGATCTTTCTGCAAAGTGGTTTGCACTTGCTTGAGCACATTCCGACAGACTCGGGCATGATAGTTACAAACTAGAGGCCATAAGTTACGGAAAGGCAAACAGCAGGGATGACAAAGCGTGTGCATAACCCCCGCGAAGTCGCTGAAATCGTGGCGATTCAAGCGCTTTCCTTTGTCGCCGGCGAGCCCGGGCGCCTGGGCGCTTTTCTGGCCGAAAGCGGCATCGGGCCGGAAACGCTGCGCTCGGCCGCGGCCGATCCGCAATTTCTCGTAAGCGTGCTGGATTTCGTACTGCGCGACGACCGGATGGTGAAGGGGTTCGCCGATGCCGCGCAGCTTCACCCCACCAACGTCGCCGCCGCGCGCCAGGCGCTGGGCGAAACTTGGGAGCGTGATGTTCCGTGACGGCGAGCGTGCTGGACACCGAAGGGCCGCGGTGCTTCTGCCGCGATTGCCTCACTGACCACGACCTCGCGGCCAGGCGCTGCGGCGCCTGCGGCTCACCGCGGCTGGTGCGTCACCATGCCCTACCCGCGCTGACGCTGGCCCACATCGATTGCGACGCGTTCTATGCCGCCGTCGAAAAGCGCGACGATCCCCGCCTTGCCGACAAGCCCGTCATCATCGGCGGGGGCAAGCGCGGCGTCGTGGCGGCGGCCTGCTATATCTCGCGCACCTACGGCGTCCGCTCGGCGATGCCGATGTTCAAGGCGCTGGCGCTGTGCCCGCACGCGGCCGTAATCCGGCCGGACATGGCGAAATATGTCAGGGTCGGGCGCCAGGTGCGCCAAGCCATGCAGGCGCTGACGCCGCTGGTCGAGCCGCTTTCAATTGACGAGGCGTTTCTCGACCTCGGCGGAACCCAGCGCGTCCACGGCATGATCCCGGCAAAGGTGCTGGCGCGCTTTGCAAAGCAGGTCGAGCGCGACATCGGAATTACGGTGTCGGTCGGACTGTCCTGCAACAAATTCCTCGCCAAGATCGCCTCCGATCTCGACAAGCCGCGCGGTTTTGCCGCCCTCGATCAGGAGGAAGCCCGCGCTCTGCTCGCCGACAAGCCGGTCGGCTTCATCTTCGGCGTCGGCCCGGCAACCCAGGAAAGGCTGTCGCAGCACGGTTTTCGCACCATCGGCGACCTGCAACGCGCCGATGAAATCGATCTGATGAAGCAGTTTTCGGTCGAGGGCCGGAGATTATGGCGGCTGGCGCGGGGCGTCGACGACCGCAGCGTCATGCCCGATCGCGGCGCCAAGACGATTTCGAGCGAAACCACGTTCGAGACCGACATCCGCGATTTCGCAACGCTGGAAAAGACGCTGTGGCGGCTGTCGGAAAAGGTGTCGGCGCGGCTCAAAAGCGGCGATCTTGCGGGATCGACCATCACCCTCAAATTGAAGACTGCCGATTTCAGGCAGCGCACCCGCTCCCAAACCATGCACTCGCCGACCCAGCTTGCCGGCAAGATTTTCGCCACCTCGCGCCAGATGCTGGCGAAGGAGATCGACGGCACCGCATTCCGGCTGATGGGGACAGGTGTAAGCGCGCTCAGGCCGGGCTCGGTGGCCGACGACACCGACATGCTCGACCGCCGCTCGGCGCATGCCGAACGCGCAATGGACGATCTGCGCAGGAAGTTCGGCAGCGCCGCGGTGATCCGGGGCATTGCCTATGACGGGCCGGAGAAGGCGGGGTAAAGAGCGAGCAATCTATCATTCGTCATGCCCGGCCCAGGGCCGGGCATCCACGTCCTGCGTCCTGGAACGTGTAACGACGTGGATGGCCGGGACAGGCCCCTGCTGGATTCACACATCTCGTCATACGCGGGTTTGACACGCGTATCCATCCATCTTCGGAACAGTCGTTCCGAAGGCGATGGAAACGCCGGGTCAAGCCCTACTGGATGCACACATCTCGCCGTCATGCCCGGCCTTGTG
>NZ_CAXUNQ010000063.1:0-24232 GCF_964252615.1 uncultured Bradyrhizobium sp. | reverse complement strand
GCTACGTCCACTTAAATCGAACCGGACAGCCGTGGCACAAGGCCGGGCATCCACGTCTTCCTTCCGATGTGGAGCACAGACGTGGATGGCCGGGCTTGACCCGCGTATGACGCGACGTGTGAATCCGGTAGGGTCAAGCCGGGCGATGACGGAGGAGCGGCCACCAAATCAAAACGGCGGGCATCAGGCCCGCCGTTTTTGTTTCGAATGGAGTTGCCCGAGCGGAGCGCGAGGGCTCCGCTCGAGCCTTCCCAAACTACTTCTTCTTGGCTTTCTTCGCTTTCTTGGCCTTCTTCGCCGTCTTCTTCTTCGCTTTCTTAGCCATGGCATCCTCTTACGGTTGATGGATGGAAACGCGACTTCGAGGCTTGCTCGGCGGAGGGCCCTCCTCGCAACATCCTCGGATACCGATCCGAACAGATTCGCGGCGCGATGCCCCGCGATGTCGCATGACGGTTACCGCGTTATCCACAGCTGTTAATGGGGTTTGACGGAATTGCCGCGGCTTCCATCAGTGCGGGGAGCACAGCGACGAAGCGATCCAGTCTTTGCTTGCTTCGCTTCGTCGGAAATGACGGAGGCGCGTCGGTTACGGTTAACGCGCCGGAAATCTGCCGCGCTGTTTATCAATTCAAAACCACACCAAGGATTGCGCGCATCGTGGTGACCAACCGTTAAGCGCTGCGGCCGCATCTTGCGCGACAAAGCGATGGGGATCGTCAATGGGCAGGCTGATCGAGAGCAGGGGAGGCGGGACATGGCTGTCCTGAACCGGCAATGTTGAGCGTTCCGACGCTGTGGCTGGTGTTCGTGGTCAATTTCACCGCGTTGGGCCTGATCTGGGCTTATGTCACGCGCAGCTATCCGAACTTTGCCGCAGCGCCCTTGTGGACCGCATCGGCCTTCATTGCGGCCTTTGGCGCGGCAGTGTCGATGCTGCGCGGTGTCGTGGACTCAATCCTGCCGCTGCTGGCGGGCGGCACCTTGCTGATCCTGGCGGGCTGCCTTGCCGCCACCGGCATCAGGCGGTTTTACGGACAGGAAATGTCATGGCGCCTGACCGCGCTGGTGACCGGCCTGAGCTTTGCCGGCCTGTCGTTCTTCATCGCCGTCGATGACAACATGCCGATGCGGATCTTCATCTATTCGCTGGGCCAGTCGATTCCGATCGCAATGACGCTAAAACTGCTGCTGACGCGGCGCGAGGGCCGGGTCAATCCCGGCGCGCGCCTTGCCGGCATCATTGCCATCCTGATCCTCGCCATCAACGCCATCCGCGGCGGCGGCGCGGTGCTGCACATCGGCGGCGAAGTTTCGATGGTGCGATTCAATGAATTCCAGGCGGCGCTGATCCTGCTCCTGGTGTTCCTGTCGATGGCGTGGAATTTCGGCTTCGTGCTGATGGCGATCGACCGGCTGCGCGCCGAGGTCGCCGACCTCGCGCTGCTCGACGATCTCACCGGCGTCGCCAACCGCCGCCAGTTGCTGCGCCGGCTCGGCGAAGAATGCGCGATCGCGCAACGCACTTCCGATCCGTTCGCCCTCTTGGTGATCGATCTCGACGCCTTCAAGGATATCAACGACAGTCACGGCCACGCCGCCGGCGACGCTTGCCTGCAGCATTTCACTTTGATGGCGCAGACCCGCCTGCGGCCCGGCGATCTGCTGGCGCGCACCGGCGGCGACGAGTTCTGCATCGTGCTGCCGGCGACCACCCTGCGCGAGGGCGCCATGATCGCGCGCCGCGTGCTGGAGGCATGCCGGGAAGATGCCGCCGGCTGCACCGGCGCCGACATACCGATCGCGGCCTCGATCGGGGTCGCGCAATGGACGCGGACGATCGGTACGCATTCCGAGCGCCTGATCGCCGCCGCCGACCATGCGCTGTATCAGGCCAAGAAGGACGGCAAGAACCGCTTTGCAGTGTATGACCACGCGCCGAGGAAACCGGGCACCGAACCCTCGCCGCCGCTGGTGCCGGCGCTGGACGTCGCCGCGATGGCCGAACTGCGCCGAAGTGCCTGACGCGCCGCGCGGCGAGCGGGCAAGCAAAGCGTACCCACCCTCTTGCCGGGTCTCTTCCAATCCCGATGGGTGGGTATCGCGCCAACGCGCCTCGCCGACTTTACGACTCTGCACAACGTTCGACCGTTCCTGTGGCTAGGAACGGCGGCAGCCAGCCGGCGTTCTGTCCCCCACCGACAATGCCGCCGTCATTCACGGCCGTCATTCACGAAAGGGTCTGACATGATTATCAGGATCGCCTGCGCCGCCCTCGCCCTCGCTTTGACCGCGGCGCCTGCCGCCGCCCGGTCGAAAACCGCCGCCTGCTCCGATGACGGCATCGCCAAAGCCGACGCCGCGGTCATGAAGATGGCGGACGGCGACACCAGGACCATGGCGATGCAGGAGATGACGTCTGCCAAGTCGTCGATGTCGCAGAAGGATATGGCCGGCTGCTCGATGCACATGAGCAAGGCCGTGAAGATGACGACGATGAAAGCAAAGAAGACGTAAGACGGGGATCGCTGGTGACGTCGCTGCCCCGCTGCCAGCACAGGCCGGCATAGCGGCGGCATTTGCCGGTATCAGCGCCGAAGGGCTGCTTCAGGGTCCGAGCGGTAAAGGGGCGTCGCTATGCGCGGTGGCTTTGCGCGGATGATCAGGGAATAGTCGGGGACGCTTTACCCAACAAAAAGCCGGCGTTGCCGCCGGCTTGTTGCGTTGCCGTGCTTGCGTTGCCGTGCGCCGCTCAATGCGCATGCATCGTGGCTTCTTCCTGCCGGGCGATGGTGTGCTTGACCGCCGTCTGCACCTTCTCGAAGGCGCGGACTTCGATCTGGCGAACGCGTTCGCGCGAGACGCCAAATTCCGATGCCAAATCTTCCAGCGTCATCGGATATTCCGCCAGCCGCCGCGCCTCGAAGATGCGGCGTTCGCGCGGGTTGAGCACGCCGATGGCGCCGGTCAGCGCTTGCCGACGATGGTCAAACTCCTCGTGCTCGGCCATGATGGCTTCCTGGGTGGGCGCATGATCGACCAACCAGTCCTGCCATTCGCCGGCCTCGCCGTCGTCGCGGATCGGCGCGTTGAGCGAGGCATCGCCGCCGAGTCGGCGGTTCATGTCGACCACGTCCTGTTCCGTGACGCCGAGCCGCTTGGCAATCAGCTTCACCTGGTCGGGATGCAAGTCACCCTCGTCCAGCGCAGAAATCTTGCTCTTGGCCTTGCGCAGGTTGAAGAACAGCTTCTTCTGGTTTGCGGTGGTACCCATCTTCACGAGCGACCACGACCGCAGGATATACTCTTGAATCGACGCCTTGATCCACCACATGGCATAAGTCGCGAGGCGAAATCCCTTGTCGGGCTCGAACCGCTTCACCGCCTGCATCAGGCCGACATTGCCTTCCGAGACAACCTCGGAGATCGGCAAGCCGTAGCCGCGGTAGCCCATGGCAATCTTGGCCACGAGCCGGAGATGGCTGGTGACAAGGTGGTGGGCCGCGTCCCGATCGTCATGTTCGCGCCAGCGCTTGGCGAACATGTATTCCTGCTGCGGTTCCAGCATCGGGAATTTGCGGATTTCAGACAAGTAACGAGACAGGCCGGATTCTCCGTTGAGAACCGGCAAGGTAGCTGTACGGGCCATGGTAGCGCCCTCCAGTGGTTCAGATCCCCGATAGCGGCGGACCTGGCAGGCCGCCGCTTTGTTAAAGCCGGTGACACTGCGATGTTCCGCGTTGGATATTCAACGCAGGTGCAGCATACACCAAACTCATGGCTCGGTGAAAGGATATCGAGGGTCACGTCGTCGTGTGGCTGATATAACCTGTTGGCATGGCATCGCTTTTTCAGAGGCATGCGTCATTCCGCCGCCCGCAGCAGGTGCTGCAAAAGAAACAAATCCTCCGGCAAGCCGATTTCCCAGCTAAGAATTTCCCCGGTTGCCGGGTGTTCCAGGGTCAGGCGGGCTGCGTGCAGGGCCTGCCGTCCCAACGCCGCGAGCGCGGCCCGGGCCTGTGGCCCAAGCGCGCTGGCCTTGGTCTTGAAATGCGGTCCGTAGACGCCGTCGCCCATCAGGGGATGGCCGATATGGGCCAGATGCACCCGGATCTGATGGGTGCGGCCGGTTTCGAGCCGGCAGGCGAGCAGCGAAGCGACCGATTTTCCGTTGCGGCCATTGAAGGTTTCGGTCACCTCCCAATGCGTAATGGCCTCGCGCCCGGGGCCGCGCACGGCCATTTTTTCCCGCGCATGCGGGTGGCGGTCGATCGGCGCCTCGACGGTGCCGCGCTGGCGGCTCATTGCACCCCAGGCGAATGCCATATAGCCGCGCCGCAGCGCGCCGGTACGGCCATGGTCGGCGAATTGCCCGGTCAGCGACTTGTGGGCGCGGTCGTTTTTCGCCGCCACCATCAAGCCGGTGGTGTCCTTGTCGAGCCGGTGCACGATGCCGGGCCGCTTCACGCCGCCGATGCCGGACAGGCTGGCGCCGCAATGGGCGATCAGCGCATTCACCAGGGTGCCGGTCTCATGTCCGGCGGCGGGATGCACCACAAGCCCGCTGGGCTTGTTGATGACGATGATGTCATCATCCTCGTAGATGACGTCCAGGGCGATAGCCTCGCCGGCGGGCTCAGCGGCGACGGCTTCCGGCACGTTGATTGTGATCGTATCACCGGCGGTGACATGATAAGCGGGGTCGCGGATGGGGGTGGTGCCGACTGCAACCTGGCCTGCGAGGATCAGCACCTTCAGCCGCGATCGTGACAGGTCTGGCTGGCGCACCGCGAGCACGCGGTCGAGTCGGACCGATCCCTCGCCGCCGTTGACGATGACCTCCAGCCGTTGCCCATGTTTCGAAGCGCCGTGTTGCAAAGAAGAACCCTATGACCGAAACCGCGATCCCCGAACCCACCTCCGAACAGACCGTGCTCTTCGCGCGGGTACGGCGGATGATGCTGATCGCGGGCCTTACCACGGCGCTGGCGGTCGCGGCGGTGCTGATTGCTATCGGCTACCGCCTTTTCCGCAGCGCCGATAGTGGCGCTGCCACGGATATCACGGCCATGCTGCCGAAAGGCGCCCGCATCGTCTCCACCGGCACCGCCGGCGACCGGCTGGCGGTCACCGTGGATATAGGCGGCGCAATCGAGATCCGTACCTTCGACGCACATACCCTGAAGCCGGCCGGCAAACTCAAATTCGCGAGCGAGCCCTAGGCGAGGCATCATTTCGATGATGCGAAGCTGCCTTGCAGCGCACGAATTTCAAGGCTATTCCCTTTAATCCACGCTCCCTTCGTCTAGCGGTTAGGACGCGGCCCTCTCAAGGCTGAAACAGGGGTTCGATTCCCCTAGGGAGCGCCAGCTTGAATTTTCGAATGCGTCATGCAGCCGCGCTGGAGTATTCGGCGGCATCACCTCCCTTTATCTACTTGACAGTATGCAATCGTCAGGCAGAGTTGTCGCGCGAGTACACGCTTGGCGATTGCCGCCTTGCGATGCCGGTTCGCGCCAGGGCACATTAGCTCTTGCGGCGCAATACGAAGTCTCCATTTCAGCCGTGAAGGAGGGTACGTTGTCCAAGCCGCAACTTTCAGAGAGCACGCCGTGTGGCGCCGCCATTCGCAACGCAATTGTCGCAGGCGATATCGCCGGGATGAAAGCCCTGGTGCCGGAGGTGGAACAATTCATGTCCGACCACGGCAATGTCAGCGCGTCGCTGGAGCTTTTGAAGATCGAGATCGCGCGATTCGAGGCCGAAGGCGGCGGTGTCGCCGCGGGCTCCAAAAGCACCGTAGCGGTGCCGCGAAAGGTCGCGGCCGGCGGCGCCGACAACGCCGGAGCGGGTTCAATACGGCCCTATGGCGTTGCGATCCAACAGGCGGTCCTGTCGGGCGAGCTTGCCAATATGAAAGCCGCGGCGGGTCTGGCCGAGGAGTGGCTGCGAAATCACGGCGACGTCGCCGCGGCGCTGCAGGCCCTGAAGATCGAGATCGCCAAGCGGGAATGATGAAGGCGGACATTCCGGCGAGATTCCCGACGGCCAGGGATTTCAGGGACTACATACCGATCCATGTGGTCTGGGAAGTCACGCTCGCTTGTGATCTGAGATGCCGGCACTGCGGATCCCGCGCGGGAAAGCGGCGGCCGACCGAGCTTGCAACTGCTGAATGCCTTGACGTTGTCGCAGCGCTCGCGCGCCTTGGCACCAGGGAAGTGACCTTGATCGGCGGAGAGGCTTATCTCCGCCGCGACTGGCTTGAAATCATCCGCGCCATCCGCTCGCATGGAATGTATTGCGGGGTGCAGACCGGCGCCAGGAATTTGACCGCGGCGCGCATCGAAGCGGCGGCGTCCGCCGGTCTGAACGGTATCGGAATTTCACTCGACGGCCTCGCTCCGTTGCACGATTCCGTTCGTAATTTGCCGGGCTCTTTCGAGCGCGCCATCTCCGCGCTCGGGCGCGTGCGCGAAGCCGGCCTCGCGGCCAGCGTCAATACCCAGATCGGCGCCGATACGATGCGCGATCTTCCCGGGCTGATGGAGACGATTATTGCGCTCGGGGTCAGCCATTGGCAGCTGCAGCTTACCGTCGCGATGGGCAATGCGGCCGATAATTCCGAACTTCTCCTGCAGCCGCACCAATTGCTTGACTTGATGCCGCTGCTGGCGGGGCTCTATCAGGAAGCTGCGGCGCGGGGACTGCTTATCAGCATGGGCAACAACGTCGGATATTTCGGCCCCTACGAGCATCTCTGGCGCGGATTGGGCGACGAGCGCTTGCACTGGACGGGATGCAGCGCGGGACACACCGGTCTGGCGCTCGAGGCCGATGGGACGGTGAAGGGATGTCCCTCGCTGGCAACCGTCGGATATGCCGGAGGAAACGTGCGGGATCTGACTCTGGACGAAATCTGGCGATCAAGCGAGGTGATGCATCGCACACGCAATGGATCGACAACGGAACTGTGGGGGTTTTGTCAGAGCTGCTATTACGCGGATGTCTGCCGAGGCGGCTGCACATGGACCGCGCATTCGCTGTTCGGCGTAGCGGGCAATAATCCTTATTGTCATTACCGGGCGCTGGAGCTGGAGAAGCAGGGGCTTCGCGAACGCGTTGCCAAAATAAAGGAAGCTCCTGAAAAGTCGTTTGCTGTCGGTGAGTTTGAACTCGTGGTCGAGAAGATCGACGATCCCGGCATTTTCTCCAGGGTCATTTCTCCCGGGAGCAATGCAGGTCGTGGCGAGCGGCCGACAGCGGCGGTTTTGGAAGGGAAAGTGCCGCAGCGGCTCGGTCTTTGCCGTGGCTGTTCATGCTACGTCAACAGCGACGAAATCGTCTGCCCGCATTGCGGTGCCGATGTCAAAACGGCGGCCGCGTTGTATGAACGACAGCGGATACGAAGGGCTGACGCGACTGCGGCGCTGATGGCGGCGCTGCGCGCGGCGGGGGCGCTGGCAATCGAAGCGGAGCGTTGAGGGCTGCATCTACCTTCTGCCGCCAGCGGACTTTCTCCTCAACCGCCATTACACTATAATGCGCCGATGCGACGGCCGAGGCGCTGCCGACTTGAGATCCCTCCCATCCATGCCTGATTTCCACGGCGTCTTTCCCTATCTGGTTTCGCCTGTCGATGCCGCCGGGCAAATCCGCGCCGGCGTGCTCGGCCGGCTGTGCGACGATCTCATCAAGGCCGGGGTTCATGGGCTGACGGCGCTTGGCTCGACCGGCGAGTTCGCCTATTTAAGCCGCGAGCAGCGCACCGCGGTGGTGCGGACCAGCGTCGAAGCCGCTGACCGGCGCGTGCCTGTGGTGGCCGGCGTGGCCTCCACCTCCACAGCGGACGCCGTGGCGCAGGCGAAATTGTACCAGGAACTCGGCGCCGACGGCATCCTTGCGATTCTCGAAGCCTACTTTCCAGTTAACGACGCGCACGTTGAATCCTATTTTCGGGCAATTGCGGACGCGGTCGATGTTCCGGTGGTGATCTACACCAATCCGCAGTTTCAGCGCTCCGATCTCACGCTCGATGTCATCGCAAAGCTTGCCGCTCATCCGCGCATCGTCGCCATCAAGGATGCTTCCACCAACACCGGCCGTTTGCTTTCGATCATGAACCGTTGTGGCGGCGGCCTCGACGTATTCTCGGCTTCCGCGCATATTCCCGCCGCGGTGATGCTGATCGGCGGCGTCGGCTGGATGGCCGGACCAGCCTGCGTCATTCCACGCCAGAGTGTCAGGCTTTACGATCTCTGCAGGGCAGCGCGCTGGGACGAGGCAATGACGCTGCAGCGGCGGCTATGGCGCCTCAACGAGGCGTTCGCGCGTTACAATCTCGCCGCCTGCATCAAGGCCGGACTTGCGGTTCAAGGTTACGACGTCGGCGATCCGGTTGCACCGCAGGCCGCGCTCAGCGCAGATGAGCGCGGGGTGGTTGAGGCGGTATTGCGCGATTTGGGTTGAACAACGAAAGCATCACTATTAGTTCTCGTCGTGGCCGGGCTCGTCCTGGCCATCCACGTCTTGGTGCGCAATTCATTCAAGAAGACGTGGGTGCCCGGCACGAGGCCGGGCGTGACCATCTCTATCGAAGGACAAATTGATGAACATTCTGCCCCGCGACATGCGCTTCGGCGCGGGCCAGCCGATCAAACGTCTTGAAGACCGGTGGCTGTTGACCGGAAAGGGGCAGTTCATCGACGACAGCGCGGCAGACGGCGCGTTGTGGCTCCATGTGCTGCGTTCGCCGCACGCCCATGCGAAGATCATGTCGATCGATACCGGAGCAGCGGCGGCGATGCCCGGCGTTGCGGCCGTTTATAGCGGCGCGGATCTGGTCGCGGACGGCATCGGCACCCTTCCGACGCTGGCGGTTTTCCAGCGGCCGGACGGCTCGCCGATGACGGTGCCGCCGCGACGTCTTCTTGCGCACGAGATCGTGCGCTTCGCGGGTGAGCCGGTCGCCGCCGTGGTGGCGGCATCGCGCGTCGCGGCGCAGACCGCGGCGGAAGCGATCATCATCGAATATGAAGTGCTGCCGTCCGTTGTCGATCCCGTTGCGGCAATCAAACCCGGCGCACCGGTGGTCTGGCCCGATGCGCCGGACAACATCGTCGCTGCGATGAGCTACGGCGACGCCGCTGCAGTGGAAGCCGCCTTCGCCAAGGCCGCGCATCTGGTTTCGCTTGATCTGGTCAGCCAACGGCTGGTTCCCTCGGCGATGGAACCGCGCAGTACTATTGCCGAAATCGACAAGTCCGGCCGGCTGATCCTGCATGTGCAATCGCAGACGCCAGGCTCGAGCCGCGACGTCCTGGCCGAAGCGGTGCTGAAACGGCCAAGGGAAAGCGTCCGGATTCTCGTCGGCGATATCGGCGGCGGTTTTGGACAGAAGACCAACCTCTACCCGGAAGACGGTATGGTCGCTTATGCCGCGATAAAACTCGGGCGCAAGGTGCGCTGGCGCGGCGATCGCTCGGAGGAATTCGTCGGTGGCACCCACGGCCGCGATCTCACATCGACCGGAGAGTTCGCACTCGATGCCGCCGGCCGCGTGCTGGCCTATCGCGTTCGCTCGATCGGCGGTACTGGCGCCTACATGAGCGGCGCTGCCAATATCATCCCGCTGGTGCTCGGTCCGTTCGTGCAGAGCGGTGTCTACGATTTGCCGCTGGTGCACTACGAGGCTAAAACGGTGATGACCAACACAGCACCGGTCGGCGCCTATCGCGGCGCGGGTCGTCCGGAAGGCGTGTTCATCGTCGAGCGCCTGATGGACGCCGCGGCCCGGCAGATGGGAATGGACCCTCGCGCCATCCGCAAGGTGAATTACATCAAGCCGGCGCAGCTTCCCTACACCAATGCGGTCGGTCAGATCTACGACAGCGGTGCGTTCGCGCACGTGTTGGATCGCGCCTCGAAACTTTCGGACTGGGACGGCTTTGCCGCGCGCAAGAAAGCGGCGAAGAAGAAGGGCCTGCTCTACGGCCGCGGCCTGACCAGCTACATCGAATGGACCGGCGGGCGCGCACACACAGAAAAGGTCAGCCTGCACGCTACAGCCGAGGGGCGTATCGTGCTGTATTCCGGCACCCAGGCGATGGGGCAGGGGCTGCAGACCACCTATTCTCAGATGCTGGCGGAGTCGCTCGGCGTCGCCATAGAACAGATCGACATCGTGCAGGGCGACACCGATCTGGCCACCGGCTTCGGCAGCGTCGGGTCGCGCTCGTTGTTCGTCGGCGGCACCGCGCTTGCGGTGTCCAGCAAGGATCTGGTGGCGAAGGCGCGTGAAAAAGCGTCGCACCTGCTGGAAGCGTCGGTTGAAGATATCGAATACAACGGCGGCTGGCTTACCGTGGTTGGCACCGACCGGCGCGTCGGCCTGTTCGAGATTGCGGCCAGGCAAACAGGCGCGCGCCTTACCGTCGATAGCGAAGGCGAAGTCGACGGCCCGAGCTGGCCGAACGGCACGCATATCTGCGAGGTCGAGATCGACCCGGAAACCGGGGTAACGCGCGTGGTGAAGTACATGACGGTCGACGATGTCGGCGTCGCCATGAATCCGATGCTGGTGGCCGGACAGGTCCATGGCGGTGTCGCGCAAGGCATCGGACAGGCATTATACGAAGGGGTGTCCTACGATTCCGAAGGCCAATTGCTGACCGCGAGCTATCAGGATTACTGCATTCCACGCGCCGATGATATTCCCCCAATCGAGGTGACACTCGATGCTTCGGCTCCGTGCCGCACCAATCCACTGGGCGCCAAGGGTTGCGGCGAGTCCGGCGCCATCGGCGGTCCGCCCTGCGTCACCAACGGGGTGATGGACGCCTTGAGCGATCTTGGCATCAAGACCCTGAACACGCCGCTGTCGCCGTTAAAAGTCTGGCAGGCGATCAGGGACGCGAAGGCGGCGGGAAAGTAGCAGATGCAACGTCATTGCGAGCGAAGCGCAGCTCCAGTCCTTGCGTGTTGCTTTCTGGATTGCTTCGCTTGCAAGGACTATGTGCTAGACTGCAGTCAACCAATAAGGAGGAGATATTCATGCGTAAATTGTGGACGGTGCTGGCAGCGCTGGCGACGTTGAGCCTGACCAATTGCGGATATAACGCGATCCAGAACCAGGATGAGCAGGTCAAGTCCGGTTGGTCCGAAGTCGTGAACCAGTACCAGCGCCGCGCCGACCTCGTGCCCAACCTGGTCAATTCGGTGAAGGGCTTTGCGCAGCAGGAAAAAGACGTGCTGCTTGGGGTCACCAACGCCCGCGCCAAGGTCGGCAGCATCCAGGCGACGCCGGACGTGCTCAACGATCCCGCCGCGTTCCAGAAATTCCAGGCCGCCCAGGGCGAGCTTTCCAGCGCGCTGTCGCGATTGCTGGTAGTCACTGAAAATTACCCGCAGCTCAAATCCGACGCGCTGTTCCGCGATCTGATGTCGCAACTTGAAGGCACCGAGAACCGCATCACGGTGGCGCGCAACCGCTACATCAAGGCGGTGCAGGACTACAATGTTACGGTCCGCTCGTTCCCCAACAACCTGACGGCGATGATGTTCGGTTACAAGGAGAAACCGAACTTTTCGGTCGAGAACGAGAAGGAAATCTCCACCGCGCCGAAGGTCGATTTCAACCCGGCTCCGGCGACGCCCGCTCCGGCGAAATAGTCTCGGCAACCGCAAAAGGCTCCCGATGAACGCTGCAAGAACCTCCATTCTTGCGCTGATACTGTGCTGGGCGTTCGCCGCAATGGCGAACGTCGCGGTGCCGCCGCTGACCGGCCGCGTGGTTGACAAGACCGCGACGCTGAGCAGTAGCGATGTCGCTTCGCTCGATCAAACGCTGAAAGCGTTTGAAGCGCGAAAAGGCAGCCAGCTCGCGGTGCTGATCGTGCCGACCACGCAGCCCGAGGCCATCGAGCAATATTCGCTGCGTGTTGCGGAAACCTGGAAGATCGGGCGCAAGAAGATCGACGATGGCGCCATTCTCGTCGTTGCCAAGGACGATCGCAAGCTGCGGATCGAGGTCGGCTACGGCCTTGAGGGCGCGCTTACCGATGTCACCGCAAGGCGTATCATCGACGAGGTCATCACGCCGAAGTTCCGCGGCGGCGATTTCGCCGGCGGCATTTCCGCCGGTGTCGACCGCATCATCCGCATCGTCGATGGTGAGCCCTTGCCGGTTCCTGCGCAGCCACGGCAGGATACCGGCCTTCTCAGCCAACTCGATCCGTTCAATCCGTTTCTGATCGTCGCGGTGATCGTGGTCGGAGGAATTTTGCGCGGCATACTGGGCCGGCTGTTCGGATCGCTCGCGACCGGCGGCCTGGTCGCCGTTTTGTTCTGGTTTATCGCAGCGTCGCTGGCATTGTCGGTCATCAGCGGCATCATTGCGTTCTTCGTCACGATGTTCAGCGATGCGATGACCTCGTCTGGCGGTGCCGGCAGAGGCGGCGGCTGGATAAGCGGAGGTGGCGGATATTCCGGCGCCGGTTCGAGCGGTGGGGGCTTCAGCGGCGGCGGCGGCAGTTTCGGCGGCGGCGGCGCCTCGGGGAGTTGGTAGGGCATGGGCATCAAGCGCATCGGCAGACATCTTCTGGCCAACCGCTCGCGGGTCCGCAAAGCTTTTCCGCCACGGTCCTTGGCGGCCATCGAGCGCGCCATCAAGGCCAGCGAGGCGGCCCATGCCGGCCAAATCCGCTTCGTCGTCGAAGGCGCGCTGGACGGCGCGCCGCTGCTGCGCAATCAACAAGCCCGCGCGCGCGCGTTGGATGTTTTTTCGCATTTACGCATTTGGGACACCGAGCATAATAACGGCGTGCTGATCTATCTCCTGCTGGCGGACCGCGACGTGGAAATTCTCGCCGATCGCGGCATAGACGCGGTGGTTAGCGTTGAAGAATGGCAGACCGTCTGCGCTATGATGGAGGTCGAGTTCGGCAAGGGTAATTTCGAGCGCGGCGTTCTGAAAGGCATCGAGGCGGTGACCCGGCATCTGATCAAGCATTTTCCGAAACACGGCGGCGGCAGGAACGAACTGCCGGATGCACCGGTCGTGATATGACGCCGTCATCGCAGGCAGGTCGATCCCGTCGACGGATCGCGGTCTGAAGTCGAGGCCTGCTTCCTGATTTTCCAAACTGAGGCGAAAACGGGCCGGAGGATACCCTAAAATATCCGTATTTCGGGCCGCAGTAACGAATTCGCAAGCAATAAAAGTTACCAAATGGTCAACCTTTGCTGGAGAATTGGGACGTGAGCGAACAAGAGCCTGAGCGGATCAGCGATAACCTCGGCGACGTCGTCGGCGGCTCTACAGCCGCCTCCACTTCATCGGACCCGGCAGCGGGCGCACCCGTGCCTGGAACGGCAAACGATTCCATAAACGTCGAATCGGAGAAGCCGTCGCCCGAGATGGTTAACGCCGAGGCGCCGAAAGACGTGTCAGAAACTGACGCGAAGACCGAAGCAAAATCGGACTCGCCGAAATCGCCCGGCCAGATCCTGATCATGCCGCGCGATCAGGCATGGCATGGTGGCGGCGCCGATCCGGCTTCCGAATCCGCAGGCGTGAAGCCCGGCATCTTCGGCGGGCGCAGGGTAGGCGCGCTCGTGGCCATCATCGCTCTCGCGGCGGCGGCCGGCGCCATTGGTGGCGCGCTCGCGACCACGGGTTTTGGGCATGTCGCTGGCGACCGCACGAAGGTGGCAAATAACCGCGCGCTGGAAGATACGATCGCGCGCATCGACACCGAGGTCGCAGCGCTCCGGACCAGTTTCGAGCAAGCCTCCAAACATAACGCCTCGCAGATCAGCAAGACCAGCGATCGCCTCGATAAGGTCGAGAAGGGGCAGGCCGAGCCGGCCGCGAAACTGGCCAGGCTCAGCGATACCGTGGAGAAGCTGCGTACGGCATCGGCCGCCGCGCCGGCTGCCGCCTCAGCGGTTGCGCCGGTTGCCGCCGCCATCCCTGCTGCGCCGAAGGAAACCACCGGGTCGGTCCAAACCGCCAACGCTGCGCCGGTGCCATTACCCCCGCCGAAGC
This sequence comes from uncultured Bradyrhizobium sp., assembly GCF_964252615.1. NCBI lineage: Bacteria > Pseudomonadati > Pseudomonadota > Alphaproteobacteria > Hyphomicrobiales > Nitrobacteraceae > Bradyrhizobium > uncultured Bradyrhizobium sp. Next base: position 10,185 of record NZ_CAXUNQ010000063.1, on the reverse strand, counting down.
CGGAGGTAGCGAGGCTACCGACGGTCGAAGGCTGGGTGCTGCGCGATGTCAGCAATGGCAGCGCTCTGATCGAAGGGCGGCAGGGCGTGTTCGAAGTGTATGCGGGCGACCCGATTCCCGGTCTCGGCCGCATCGACGCCATCCGCAAGCAGGACGGCCGCTGGGTGGTCGTCACCAGCCGGGGCCTGATCGTCGCGCGCTGAACGACGATTGCAGTCTGTGGCGCCCTTGACGTTCCTTGGCGCGAATTGCTCGAAACTCCGGATTGCGGGTTCGCTCGCGTGAGCGCGCGCCGGCAATGACGGTTTCTTGAGTAAGCTCCGCGCGACAGCCCGCTCGCTTTTCGGCTAATTTCCCCGCGCCGTCCGATACAAAAAGGGGCACGCGTGCGATTCATCGTCTCTCTTTTGACTGTTCTGCTGGTGCCGGGTTTCGCGCAGACCGCGGCGCTGGAGCGCGGGACTGCGATCACCGATCCCGTTGTCCTGCGCGAACTCGACGGCGGAAGCTTCGGCCTGGGCCGCATGATGGAGCCCTTGGGATCGGTCGACCGGCCTCTGACCAACGACGGTTTGTTCACCTTGCCGTCGATGGCGCCGGTTCGCAAGGCGATCGACGACGAGTTCGATCGATATCTCGCCCGACATAAAGCCAATCGCGTCAACGAAACCATCGGCGTCGGTCCATCGTTCGACTTTCAGCTGTTCGATCGCGCGATGCTGGTTTCCCGCGACACGCGCTTTGTGCTGTCCGGTATCGTCAATCGGATGGACCGCGCCTACGTTTCGCCGGAAAGCTGCGGCGAGGTCAGACTGATCTATCGACTGACGCGCATTACGCCGGCAGAGTCGGGCGAAGGGGCCGTTTCGCCGCGGCTGCCGATGACCTTGAATATTGTGCTCAAGGCCAGAGGCGACCGTCGACTGGACGCAAGCGGCGCGCCAATTACTTGTTCCGAACTCGCCCGGCGATGGCTGGCCACCGTCGACCTGCCGATCACCGGCGCGGATCTCGCGACCAGGCTGACATCGAAGGACGGGCCGCTGGATCCGATCGAGCCTGAAAATATCGACCGCATCGAAACCAATCTTCAGATCGCATACGCGCCTAAATCGGCGACCCGCGGTTTCCGCACCGATTATCTGTTGAAGCTGTTCCGCTATAACGTGCAAACAAGACTGTTTGAGGAAGCGGTGCTGGAGAACCAGATCGATCGTAACAAGATACTGGCCGACGCCGGCCTCAAGCGCGAATTCAGGGCCTGGTTACTTGAGCCCAAAAATTTCGGCGATCTGGACCGCGGCACCATTTTGATCCCGGAAAAATTTCTAGCCACCGGCGCCATCGCCGCGACTCCGGCTGGATTTTCACCGTCGAACTTGCAGCCTGCGTTTGGTTTTGTGCAGGCTGACGGCTATGGCAACGAGGTGTTCGGGGAAAGCGAGGTCGTCGCGGCGTTGAAGAAAGCGGGGGAGCAGGGCGCCGCATTCGAAAACATACGTTCGGTGGCGGGTTTTGAGCGAAGGCTGAACGACATCACCTGCGCGGGTTGTCATCAGACCCGCGGCGTCGGCGGCTTTCATTTTCCCGGCGTCGATTGGGTGGCGGCAAAGCCCTCCAACTCATCGGTCGTGCCGGCCTCGCCGCATTTCTTCGGCGACCAGATACGCCGCCGCGATATTCTCGCCGCGTTGCGTAACGGCGCGATGCCGGATTACTCCCGCGGATTCTCCGACCGACCGCAATTGCGCGGCAGTACCGAACTCGCCGGCACGGAATATGCCGATGGCTGGGGCGCGCATTGTTATCAGCAGAAGCTCAATCGCGCAGACAATGATGCAAGTTTCAGGTCATGGAGCTGCGCGGAGGGACTTGCCTGTCAGCCTGCCGGCAATGCCACGCGCATGGGGATGTGCTTCGTCAAGCATCGCTGAAACAGGGCGAAGCGGAGCGGCGCCCTCCGAGATTGACAGTAGTCTCACTGATCGTGTTTCATCGCGGCAATTGCCTGCAGAGCGAGCCGGGAGAGAACATGGACGACGTCATCATCGTCGGAGCCGGCGTCGGCGGGTTGACCCTCGGGCTCGCCCTGCAGGCGGCCGGAATTCCCTGCCGTATTTTTGAATCCGCCGCGGAAATCAAGCCGATCGGCGTCGGCATCAACCTGCTGCCGCATGCGACCAAGGAACTTGCTTCTCTCGGCTTGGAGCGGGCGCTGGCGCAAACCGCGGTCGCGACCGGGGATGCGACGTTTTTCAACCGCTTTGGCCAGTTGATCTATCAGGAGCCGCTGGGGCGCGCGGCGGGCTACGATCATCCGCAGTTTTCGATTCATCGCGGCGATCTGCAGATGGTGTTGCTTGACGCCTTCGTGGCGCGCGCCGGCCACGATCGCCTGATCAGAAACCATCACTGCATTGCCGTCGAGCAGGATGACAATGGCGTCAGCGTGCGTTTCTGCGAGGGACCAAATGGCGCCCCTCACACGGCAGTGCGCGGCCACATCGTGATCGCCTGCGACGGCATCCACTCCGCGATCCGTAAGCAGTTCTATCCGGACGAGGGCGAACCACGCTATTCCGGCGTCAACATGTGGCGCGGCGTGACGCGGTGGAAACCGATATTGTCCGGCGCCAGCATGGTGCGGGCGGGATGGCTTTCACATGGCAAGATGGTGATCTATCCGATCCGCCACGCCGATGCCGACGGATTGCAACTCATCAATTGGGTCGCGGAAATCGAAACCCCGGTGCATCGCAAGCGCGACTGGACCCGTCCGGGTTCGATCGACGATTTTGTTCCGGCGTTCGCGGATTGGCATTTCGACTGGCTCGATGTGCCGGCCTTCATCCGCGCCGCCGACAGCGTGCTGGAATTTCCAATGGTGGACCAGGATCCGCTGCCGCGCTGGAGTTTCGGACGGGTGACCTTGCTCGGCGATGCCGCGCATCCGATGGTGCCGCGCGGCTCCAATGGAGCAGGGCAGGCTATTCTCGATGCGAGTGCATTGACCGTCGCGCTCAAGGCAAACGACAATCCAGCTGCGGCGCTTGCGTCCTACCAGAAGCAGCGCCTTGAAGCCACTACGCGTATCGTGCTGACCAATCGCACCAATCCGCCGGACGCAATCCTGCGCGAAGTGTTTCAGCGCACCAAGGACCGGCCGTTCGCCGTGATCGATGATGTAATAAGCCGTGACGAACTGCTGGCCTTGTCCGAAGGCTATAAGCGGATCGCCGGTTATTCGAAGGACGCCTTGCGGACCGGATAAAGCGGCATGCGGCTGACCCGACGTCAAAGCGGGCAACGAGGGGTCGGCTGGCCTGCGGCGCGCGTGTGCTTGACCGAACCGCGCTGGAAATCCACCGGGATTGAGCGTATGAATTGGTTCGAGCCGGTCATCGTCGAGCAGATCAAGTGAGCGACTCCGAAAGCGAGAACAAACAGCGCGATAAAGCAATTGCCCGGAACGAGGCGCAGCGGGAAGCCGTCAGTTCGCTGCGCGTCAGCTCATGGGCGATCGGTGCTGCGTTAATTGCCGGCCTCGTCGTGTTCGCCATCGTCTGGGTTTGGCTGCGCCGCTGACGGCTCACGCAACGGTCCCGGCCACCCGCAGTTGCCTGATCGACGCATCATCGTACCCCGCCTCGCGAAGAATCTCGTCGCTGTGCTCGCCGAGCTCGGGGGGATGACGCGGCTGTTTCTTGCGGGCGCCATCGACCCAGATCGGGCTGTTGACGGTCAGCATGCCGTCGCCTTCGAACGGCACGAGTACGTCGTTGTCCAGCATCTGCCGATCGGCCGGAATATCGTCCAATATCCCGACCACGCCGAACACCAGCCCATTGCCGTCGAGGATTTTGCGCCATTCCGCGAGGTCTTTGCCGGCAAAAATCTCGTCGAATATCCGGATCAGTTCGAGCGATCTTGCGTGGCGGCCGGACTTGGTCGCAAACCGCGGGTCGGTGACAAATTCCTCGTGGCCGAGGCAGCGCGCCAGCGTCGGCCACTGCCGTTCCTCATTCAGCAGCGACAGTATGATCCAGCGGCCATCCCGGCATTTGTAATGATTTGTGACGGCGTTCAATGCCCGTTCGCGCGGCCGCCGTTCCTGGAATGCCGCGCCGCATAATTTGGCCTGGGCGAGTACGCCACTGGCCCAGATGCCATTGGCCATCAGGTTCGAACTGACATGGGAACCTTTGCCGGTGCGTTCGCGCCGGTAAAGCGCGGTGACGATGGCGCCGTACAACGCCATTGCGCAGGGGTGGTCGCCCATGCCGGCGACGGATCGCGCCGGCGTGGTGTCGAGATCGGCGCGCACCAGATCCATCAGCCCGGAGCGGGCCCAATAGGCGTTGCTGTCGAAGCCGGGCTTGTTGGCTTCGTCCCCCTTTTCACCGTAGCCGGTGAAGGAGGCGTAGATCAGCCGGTCGTTAAGAGGGCTAAGCTCTTCATAGGTGATGCCGAGCCGCTGCCGCACCGTCGGCGGGAAATTGGTGATGAAGACGTCGGCGCCGGCCACGAGGCGGCGCAGCACCTGTTGTCCTTCCGGGTTGCCGAGGTCGAGGGCCAGGCTCTTCTTGTTGCGCGATTCCAGCATCCACGCGTAATTGTGCGGGCTGGCGGGATAGCCGGACAGGTTCGGCAAGTTCCGGTACGGATCGCCCGATCCGGGCGGCTCGATCTTGATCACGTCGGCGCCGAAATCGGACAGCACCGTAGCAGCCGCGGGGGCAGCGATGAAGCTCGCGCAGTCCAGAACCCTTAGGCCTTCGAAGATGCCGCTATCCATGATCGCTCCCGTCGAACTTCTTGGTTTTCCGCAGCGCCATTTGATCGATGTCATCGGAGGATGCAACGGGGAAGGAGGATGACGCGCGACACATTCCCGCGGTCAATCGCTCTCCGCCATCAGCGCTGCGTTGCCGCCGGCCGCCGCGGTGTTGACGGTCACGGTCTGCTCGATCGCGAACCGGGCGAGGTAGTGCGGGCCGCCGGCCTTGGGACCGGTGCCCGATAATCCGTGACCGCCGAACGGCTGCACCCCGACGACGGCGCCGATCATGTTGCGGTTGACATAGACGTTGCCGATCTGCAGCCGCTCGATCACATTGTCGATGGTATCGTCGATCCGCGAATGAATCCCGAGCGTCAGCCCGTAGCCGCTATGCTCGATCGATTGCAGCACGCGATCCAAATGGTCGGCGCGATAGCGCACCACGTGCAGGATCGGGCCGAACACTTCCCCGGTCAGTTGGCCGGCTTCGGACAGTTCGAAAATGTGAGGAGCGACGTAGTTGCCGCCGGGTGAGGTGCCGGCGAAATGCAGACGGGATGCTTGCTTCATGCGCGCGATGTGCGCCTCCAGCCGCCGTCTTGCTTCGGCGTCGATCACCGGGCCGATATGTGTGGCTGGATCGCTGGGGTCGCCGACCTTCAATTCACGGGCAGCGCCCACGATAACCTCGATCGTGCGGTCGGCGACCTCATCCTGTATGAACAGCAGGCGCAGCGCCGAGCAGCGCTGGCCGGCCGAGCGGAATGCCGACATCACCACGTCGTCGGCGACCTGTTCGGGCAATGCTGTAGCATCGACGATCATGGCATTGATGCCGCCGGTTTCCGCGATCAGCGGCACGATTGGGCCATCCTTTGCGGCGAGGGCTTGGTTGATCGACCGCGCCACTTTGGTGGAGCCGGTGAAGACCACCCCGGCGATATCGCGATGCTCGACCAGTGCTGCTCCGATGGTCCCGTCGCCAGGCACGAGATGCAGTGCCGACGCCGGGACGCCGGCCTCGTGCAGCAGGCGAACCGCCTCCGCTGCGATCAGCGGGGTCTGTTCTGCCGGCTTGGCGACCACGGTATTGCCGGCCATCAATGCCGCAGCGATCTGGCCGACGAAAATCGCCAGCGGAAAATTCCAAGGCGAGATTGCGATGATGACACCGCGGCCGCGCAGCCGTAGCAGATTGTTCTCGCCGGTCGGGCCCGGCATGACCTGCCCGGCGCCGAAAATCTTGCGGCCCTCCGCGGCGTAATAGCGGCAGAAGTCCACCGCCTCGCGGACTTCCGACAGCGAATCGTCGAGCGTCCGGCCGCCCTCACGCTGCAACCGTGCGATGAAATGCGCGCTTCGCTGCTCCAGCAAATCGGCGGCCCGCTCCAGGATCTGCGCGCGGGTTTTCGCGGGCGTTCGATCCCAGCTTTTGAAGCCCGTGCGCGCCGACGCGACCGCATCGCTCGCGGTCTCCGTAACAGCACCCGTGACGTCACCGAGATACCGGCTGCTCGCTGCAACGGTTGAAACCAGGGCATTCAGCGCGGCGCGGTCGCCAAATTCGATGCCTCGGGAGTTTAGGCGTTGCGGCTGATAGAGGTCGCGGGGCAAGGGAATTTTTGGATGCCGTGCGTTGTCGGCGACGCCGATGATTTCGGCCGGCCGCCGCAGCAGCGTTTCAATCGGAACGGCGTCGTCGGCGGCGACGGCCACGAACGACGAATTGGCGCCGTTCTCCAGCAAGCGGCGCACGAGATAGGCCAACAGGTCGCGGTGGCTGCCGACCGGCGCGTAAGTTCGCCATGCCAGTTCGGGATGATCTTCTCCAAGCTGTGCATAGAGTGTCTCGCCCATGCCGTGCAGGCGCTGGAACTCGAAGTCGCCGGCCCCGCCCGCAAGTTCCAGAACGGTTGCAACCGTCAGCGCGTTGTGGGTCGCGAATTGCGGGAAGATGCGCGGGCGCAGGTCGAGCAGTTTCCGTGCGCAGGCGATGTAGTTCAGATCGGTCATCGCCTTACGGGTGAATACGGGGTAGCCGTCAAGGCCGCGCTCCTGCGCGCGCTTGATTTCGGTGTCCCAATAGGCGCCCTTCACGAGGCGTACCATCATGCGCCGGTTGATCCCGCGCGCGAGGTCATCGACGTAATCGATCACGGCCTCGGCGCGTTTTTGGTATGCCTGGATCGCAAGCCCGAATCCGTCCCAGCCTGCCAGCGACGCTTCGCTGAAGGCGGCTGCGATGATGTCGAGCGACAATTCCAGCCGGTCGGCCTCCTCGGCATCCACGGTGAAGTTCAGATCATAAGATTTTGCCCGACGCGCAAGCTCGATCAACTGCGGAACCAGTTCCGCCATTACGCGTGAGCGGCTTACGGCCTCGAATCGAGGATGCAGCGCCGACAGCTTTACCGAAATGCCCGGCCGGTCAGGCAAAGCCCGGTGACCGGCGGCTTTGCCGATTGCATCGATCGCACTGACGTAGGATTTGAAATAGCGTTTCGCATCCTCGGCGGTACGCGCGCCTTCACCGAGCATGTCGAAGGAGTAACGCGGAATCCGGGCCGAATGCGGCCGCGCGCGTTCGAGGGCGGCCTCGATGGTTTCGCCGAGCACGAAGTGGCTGCCCATCAGGCGCATCGCCTGACGGGTGGCGGCGCGGATCGCCGGAACCCCGATGCGCTTCGTTAAGCGTCCAATGGTACCGTTTGGCGTTTCGCCGGGCTGAATGACGCGCGCGGACATCCCAAGCGCCCATGCCGACGCATTGACCAGGAAGGCGCTGGACTTCGTCTCGTGATGCATGAAGTCGCCCTGGCCGAGCTTGTCCTCGATGAATTGATCGGCGGTCCGCGCATCCGGCACGCGCAGCAGTGCCTCGGCCAGCACCATCAGCGCCAGGCCTTCCTTGGTGGAGAGCGCGAACTCGCGCAGCATGTCTTCGACTCCGCCGAGCCGGTCGTCGGTGGCGCGAATGGCCCCGACCAAACGCATCGCCGTCCGGTCGATCCGCGCGTCCTGATCGGGCCTGAGCGGCGGCGTCGCGAGAAGGCGAGCGGCAAGGAAGCTGTCGTCGGGCGCGTAGAGCGCCTGGAATTGCGCAATGGATGTTTCCATGAAGACCCTCAAGTTCCCGTGTTTTACCATGCCGGCGGCCTTGGAATCACAAAACCGCTGCGATAGTTTCCGCCGGTTTCCAGCGCTGGGTTACTCGATGAAAATGGTGGATAAATGGGGCCGGCCTGTCTGCAATCTGACAGGCAGCATGCGCGCATTCGTGTGGACCGCCGCCTTCACGGTCCTGCTGTCCGGTCGGCCCGCTGTTGCGGTCGAATTGAGTGCCCCGGTCGCAGCGTTATACAGCACCGTGTCGATTTATCCGCCTTCGGCGAAATCCATGACGGTTTGCTACGGCTTCGTTTGCCGGCGGCGCGAGATCCTTGACTTCACGCCGGCCGACCGCAGCGCGCTGACGCAGATTCTCGCGGCCGGCAAGTCGTCGGCCGCGGCCGAACGGACGGCGGTGCAAAAGGCGGTGGTATGGTTCGATCGTCGCATGGGGCCGGTGATCGGCACCAACAAGCGTGTCGCGAAGGCGGACTTCCGCTATTTCGACGACAAGCATAATTACGATTGCTGGGACACCACCCGCAACACCACCAGCCTGCTGTTGGTGCTGCAGGAGTGGGGCCTGCTCAAGTATCACGCGGTGGGCGACCCGCATTATCGCGGCAATACGCTGGTGTTGCAGACGCCGCACAACACCGCGGTACTCGTCGAGCGTGCGAGCCGGGTCGAGTGGGTGGTGGACATGTGGCCGCGTGGCTATCTGGAATTGCCCGACGTCATGCCAGTCGAAAAGTGGGTCAAGGAAGACTGATTGCCCCATGCGCAACCCGGGCAAGAGCGATGCCGCTCTTGCCGTTGTGCTCGATCTCTAAGGGGTGTTCCGGAAAACTAAACCCCGGGGTCGCGTCCGAGGGCCTGTTTTTCCACGATCTCCGTCAGCGTTACACCTTGAGGTGTTCAGCCGAGGTCTTGCCGCGGTTGGCGACTTCCTCGTATTCCACCGTCTGTCCTTCATTGAGCGTTGAAAGACCGGCCTTCTCGACGGCCGAAATATGAACGAACACGTCCTTGCCGCCATTGCTGGGCTGGATGAATCCGAAACCCTTGGTCGGGTTAAACCATTTCACAGTACCTTTAGCCATCACGTCGTCTCCGCAGGATTAAAAACAATCACGATCGGTCGGTCCCTGGAAACCGGCTTATCCGACGGGCGCACGATACGCGGGTTGGGCCAAGCTTGATAGCTTAAAACAACGTCCGGAAAAGGGGAATCGGCGTGTACGGTGGTCGGACCGCACTTTTTGGCTGTTTCAAGGTCATTTGGCGCGGCGGAATGCTGCAAGTGTATCCGTGGTTACAATTTTATTGAAATGCGGACGGCGCGCCGCCGCGCACAGCGAAGGCACCGCCTGTGGTTGCCGCCTGCCGCGACGACGATGCCGGTCACGCGGCGATCACATTCAAGCCCTCGACCAGCGCCGACAGACGCGTGGCGCCGGCGACGGCGCGCACCATCATCGGCTCGGCGCGTCCGCGGATTTCGACGTCGTGGGGAGGCAGTGCGTCGGCCGGCAACCCCGCGGTCCTGCGCACCTCGTCGGAGACGATAACCTCGCAGGCTCTTGGTCATGTCCTGCAATCGCGCCGCGACGTTGACCGCATCGCCGAGTGCCGTGAATACCATGTGGTTGCGATAGCCGATGTCGCCGATGATTACCTCGCCGCCGTGGATGCCGATGCCGAAGCAGATCGGCTCGCGCAGATCGTGCGCAAGAAAATGATTCAGTTCGGCGACGTTGGCGGCAATGACAGCCGCCGCCTGGAGCCCCTGGCGGCACGCCGTTTGCGGATCGGCGCTTAGCCCGAACAGCGCCAGTTGTCCGTCGCCCACGAACTGGTTGGGCTGGCCGCCGCATTCGATCACCGCCTGCGACACCGCGCTCAGGAAACGGTTGACGATAAAGACGGTGTCGAATGGCAGCCGCTTCTCGGCGAGCCTGGTCGAGCCGCGCATGTCCACGAACATGCTGACGAGATATCGTTCCTCGCCGATACGCGTGACGCTTCGTGTCCAGCTTGCGCGACAAGGCATCCGCGTCGTGGTTCTGCACAGCTTATTCAAGCTTATGCCAAGGCACGTGCTTCAACAAACTGTGCAATACGCTATTCTGGTGCAGCATGGCGTGGGTTGCTTTCCGTGTCTCGATTGTCGGCAAAACGTCAAAACACAGAAGAATCCATGCCATGCGCTACGTCCACTCAAATCGAACCGGACAGCCGTGGGTCAAGCCCGGCAATGACGGCGAGATGTGTGCGTATGGTAGGTCAAGCCCGGC
>NZ_CAXUNQ010000062.1:0-25081 GCF_964252615.1 uncultured Bradyrhizobium sp. | reverse complement strand
GAGCGCGATATCGCAACACGCCGCTACCCACACTGCGTCAACCGCGGGCTTGACCCGCATCGCTCTTGGCAAAAGGCTTTCGCGAAACAGGATGGATTGCCGGGTCGAGCCCGGCAATGTCAGCCTTCCGTTTCCCGGGCGCGATGCGGCGCGGAGCTCTGGCGAGGCGCGGCGTTGCCGGGACGACACCCGGTAACAAAAAGCCCGGGCGCGAGCCCGGGCGTTCCGTTATTGCAAACCCGCGATCAGGCGGCGGGCGTGAACAGTTTCGACGCGCTGGCCTTGATCGGCTCGGCGGTTTCGGTGGCGATCTTTTTGGTCAGTTCGGCGAGTTCCTTAGCCTGGGCGGCCAGGGTTTCGAACTGCTTGCGGGTATAGCCGGTCCAGAGTTCGCCGGCCTGCGGCAACGACTTCACGCCGAGCATTTCCTGCACGAAATCGAAGGTCGCGGTGGTGTTGGCCTGCATGAACTCGAGCAGCTTGGCGGAGTATTCGCTGGCGCCCCTGCCGGCGGAGCCGAACACCGCCTCGATGGTGCCATTGTGGCTCTCGGCGACGTCCTTGAATTTCGCGTAGCTGTCGCGGGCCTGCGACAATCCCTTCTCGGCGAAGGCGCGGATCTGCTCGGGTGCCTGGAACGGGATGACGGAAGCGGAGAAGGGATCGGTCGAACTCGACATGCTGGAATCCTTGTTGCATGGGGATAAATCAGTGCGACCCCTGCAAACGGCAACAGCCTTCCAAGGAGGGCTGGATCGTCAGATAGGATCACGGAAAGCCCACTTTGGGGCTCTCACACTTAACGCCATTAACATGGCAATTTTGTGCATTGCAACGCGATTTAAGCTGCAATGCCGCATAGCAGCCCCGCCGCAACGCACGTTGCAGCCGATAAGACCGTTTAAATCAACCTGAACGCTTCCCGCTCAGGGTTTCGGCTTGGCCGCTTCCATTGCCGCCCGGCCGACGATCTGGCCCATTTCGCTCGCCTGCTCGGCGAGCGCGCGCATCTGGGTCTGTACATATTCGCTGTGCAGCCGCATCACGTCGGCCAGATCCTTGGCGTGCAGCAGTTGCTGGGCATAGTCCAGCGAGGCCGCCACATTTTTTTCGGCGTAGGAAATCGCCTTGGTGCTGATGTCCTTGGCCCCGGCACGAACCATAGCGCCTTGTCCCTCGATCTTGGCCGCGGTCTCCTGCGCGCTGGAGAGGAAACCCTCGAACGCCTTGCGGGCCTGATCGAAGTTGGCCTCGGCCATCGATCGCATGTCCTTCGGAATTTCAAAACGGTCGCGTTCATGCTCGCTCATGATCCACTCCTGGTTGCGTTCGCAGGGCGCCGCCGGTCCAATTCCCCGTCCGCCCACATCAAGCACCGGCCAATGAAGCCGCAGGCGCGCCACAATGTCGACGTCTGCAAGCCAGTTTTCGCTGTCGTGACCATCGATTTTGTTTGCGACAGCAACGCCGCAGCGGTGCCGGGAGTTCAACGCCGGCGCGCAAATTAAGGTTATCGCGGCTTAACGGGTCTTCGCATCGGCTGCACCGTGGACCTGATGGGGCAAGGGGCGATACTAACGATCCGTTAAGCCTGTCATTCTTTGGCCGTTGAGTTCTGACGGCATGCCGATGCCAGCCAATCAGTCATGCAGTGCCGATGGACAATGTGGAATTCAAGTTGCGGGGTGTGAGCGATCCAAGGCTGGCGGTGCATGCCGCGAGCCAACTGCCGGTGCTGTTGTGGTCGGCGGATGGCACGCGGATTCTGTGGGCCAATCCGGTCGGCGCCAGACTGTTCGGCGCGGCCAGTGCCGCCGCACTCGCCGCCAGGACCTTCGGCCCCGCCGATGTCCATCGGCGTCAAGTAGCGCACCTCGCCGGACGGCTGCTGCCGAGCGGTGCCGCGCGGCTCGAGCGGCTGCGCGGCTTCGGCGCATCGCTCGGCACGCTGGCGACCTGCGCCTGCGCGCGGCTGGATTTTCCCGACGGCGGCGCCGGCATTCTGGTGGTCGCGATGCTCTCGCCGGGGGAGCTGCGGCGGATCGATGCCGTGCCACCGAACGCGTCCGTTGGGCCGCCACAGCGCCCCGTTGCGGATCGCTCCTGCGCCGCCGTCGCGGAGCCGGCTGCCGAAGCCGTCGAGGCCGCCGGCCATTTCAGGGCCGAGCCGTTGCCCGAATCAGCGGAGCATGCGGAGATCGCGCCGACGCCTCAGCCGGACCTTGCGGCGATGGACCAGCCGACGCCTGACGATGAAGAGCCTGCGGCCACCGGCGAAGCGCCGTCCGAGTTTGCCCTGATCGATGCGGTCGAGCCGGCGCCTGAACCGGCGGCGGACCACCTTGCCGCAGCGGAGACACCGCCGCCCGTGGGCAGCCATGACGACGAACCGTCCGCCTTCATCGAGGCCGTTGCCGACGAGCCCTCCGCCGCGGGCGCGGTCGAAGCGCCCGCAAACCAGGCGCGGCCCGTCGTCGCCTCGCCGACGGAGCCGCCGCCGCGGCTGCAGACCATTGATCCGCGGCCCCCCGACGCGATCGCCGCGCCGTCATGGGTGGATGGCCCGCATCCGCGCCGGCATCCGCTGCGCTTTGTGTGGCAGATGGACGCCGAGGGCCGCTTTCTGCTCGGCTCCGATGAATTCACGCGCCTGATCGGCGCGCGCACCGCCTCCAGCTTCGGCCGGCACTGGGACGAGATTGCGGAGGTGTTCGGCCTCGATCCCGAAGGCCGCGTTGCCCATGCCGTCGCTACCCGCGACACCTGGAGCGGTATCGCGCTGAACTGGCCGGTCGACGGCGGCGAGCATCTGCGCGTGGAATTATCGGGACTGCCGATGTTCGGCCGCGCGCGCAATTTTGTCGGCTACCGGGGCTTCGGCGTCTGCCGCGACGTCGATGGCCTGGAGCGGCTGGACGCGCTGCGCCGTACCGAGTTCTTCAGCGATCCGCCGGCGCCGCTGCCGCTTTCCGCCGACGCCGTGCAGGCGGATCCTGCTGCAGAAGCCCCCGCCGCCGACAGCTCCGCGCCGTCTGAACCGCCAGGCGGCGTTGCCGAATTGCCCGCCTCGATTGCACCAGAGACTTCACGCCAAACAGATTTGGAAAACCAAGTGGACAATCAATTGGAATCCCCGCGGAATGTCCTGCCGTTTCGGCAGATGAACGAACCGAAATCGCCGGCGCTGACGCCGGTCGAAAACAATGCGTTCGACGAACTGGCGCGGCAATTGACGGCGCGGCTCGAGAACGAGAGTCCGGAAAAACCCTTCTCCGATCCGCTCGAAGCGGTTGTCGAGCAGCCGCGTGTGCCCGAACGCTCCGAACCGGCCGGCGAGCATCCCGACTGGCTGTCGCGCCCCGAACCGGCGCCGCGCGGCGAGACCGCGCGTGACAGGATATTGCTCGATCTGCTTCCCACCGGCGTGCTGATCTACCGGCTCGACCGCCTGCTCTACGCCAACCCGGCCTTTCTGGCGTCCGTCGGATACGGCAGCCTCGCGGCGCTGGAAGAGGCCGGCGGCCTTGACGCGTTGCTGGTCGAGCCCGGCGTTTCCAGCGCCAGCAGCACGTCGGACACCGGCACTTCCGTCACCATTTCCGCCACCCAGGCATCCGCCGGGCACGCGCCGCCGTCGGCGACCGGCGCCCGCCTTTTCACGATTTCATGGGACGGCGAAGCCGCGCACGCCCTGATCTGCGGCAGCACGCGCGTCGAGCCCGAAGCCGCTGCGGCGCCCGCGCCGTCCGCGGTCGGCCACGCCAACGCCGAAGAACTCGGTGCCATTCTCGATACCACCGCCGATGGCATCGTGATGTTCGACGGCGAAGGCAACCTCAATTCATGCAACCGCAGCGCCGAGGCGCTGTTCGGCTATGACGGCGACGATCTGGTACGGCGCAATCTGGCCGAGCTGTTCGCGCCGGAAAGCCGGCGCGTCGTCAAGGACTATCTCGAAAGCATCAGGAACGACGGGCTGGCGAGCCTGCTCGATCACGGCCGCGAGGTGCTCGGCCGGGTGCGCGAGGGCGGCCTGATTGCACTGTCGATGACCATGGGACGGACGCAGCCGCACAGCCCGAATTTCTTCGCGGTGTTCCGCGACCTGTCGCAGACCAAACGGAGCGAGGCCGAACTGCTGCAGGCGCGTCGGGCGGCCGACCGCTCGGTCAATGCCAAGGCCGACGTGCTGGCGTGGATCAGCCACGAAGTGCGCACGCCGCTCAATGCCATTATCGGCTTTTCCGAAGTGATGATCGACGAGCGCTTCGGTGCGCTCGGCAATGAGCGCTATGTCGAATACATGAAGGATATCCGCGCCTCCGGCGAGCGCGTCATCGCCATCATCAACGACCTCAACGATCTGTCACGAATCGAAACCGGCAAGCTCGACCTTGCCTTCGTCAACCAGAACCTCAACGATCTAATCGAGCAGTGCGTCGCGGCGATGCAGCCGCAGGCCAATCGCGAACGCATCATCATCCGCACCTCGCTCGCGCATACGCTGCCGCCGGTGGTCGCCGACGCCGGCGCGCTGCGTCAGATCGCGCTCAATCTGATCGGCAATTCGATCCATTTCGCCAAGGCCGGCGGCCAGGTCATCGTCTCCACCGCGCTGTCGGATTTCGGCGAGGTGGTGCTGCGGGTCCGCGATACCGGCTTCGGACTCCACGACGAAGTCGCCGCCGCCATCGAGCCGTTCCGGACCCAAGCGCCGGCGGACCAGAGCTCCGGCTCGGGCGTCAGCCTGTCGCTGACCAAGGCGCTGGTGGAGGCCAACCGCGCCCAGTTCCAGATCAAGACGGGCGGGCATTCCGGCACGCTGATCGAGGTGACGTTCGGACCGACGATGGCGCGGGCGTGATGCGCCGCGCATTGTAAGGCGGGCAGAGCCGACGGCCGCACAAACGCGCGCCGAGAGCGAGCCCACCATTACCGGTTCGACGTTGAAATTTCAGTCGGATGGCGGCCACGACGCTTCGTCCTGCCTACCCTACGAATGCTCACGCGTTCTTCAGCGCCACCCTGAAATCGGCTTCGGTCTTCGACTTCACCTCGTCCAGCGTGACGCCCTCGGCGAGCTCGATCAATGCCATGCCGTCCTTGCCGTGCTTGTCGATGGTGAATACCGCCAAATCAGTGACCACCATGTCCACCACCTTCTCGCCGGTCAGCGGCAGGTTGCATTTCTTCAAGAGTTTCGGGCCGTCCTTGGCGGAATGCTCCATCACGACCACGACGCGCTTGACGCCCGCCACCAGGTCCATCGCGCCGCCCATGCCCTTGACCATCTTGCCCGGAATCATCCAGTTGGCGAGATCGCCGTTCTGCGCCACCTGCATCGCGCCCAGGATCGACAGATCGATATGGCCGCCGCGTACCATGCCGAAGGAATCGGCGCTGGAGAAATAACTGGTGGTAGGCAACTCGCTGACGGTCTGCTTGCCGGCATTAATGAGGTCGGCGTCCTCCTCGCCCTCGTAGGGAAACGGCCCCATGCCGAGCATGCCGTTCTCGCTCTGCAGCTGGACGTCCATCCCGTGCGGAATATAGTTCGACACCAGCGTCGGAATCCCGATGCCGAGATTGACGTAATATCCGTCGCGCAATTCCTTTGCCGCGCGCGCGGCCATCTGATCGCGGGTCCAGGCCATCAGACTTCCTCCCCTGTCGCCGCCGCGGCCGCCGTCTTGTCGGCGCGCGGGCGGGTGTTGCGGAATTCAATACGCTTGTTGCCGGTGCCGACCTCGATGATGCGCTTGACGAAAATGCCGGCGGTATGGATGTGGTCCGGATCGATCTCGCCGGCCGGCACCAGATGTTCGACTTCGGCGACGGTCACTTTCGCCGCGGTCGCCATCATCGGATTGAAATTCCTGGCGGTCTTGCGGTACACGAGGTTGCCGGCGGTGTCGCCTTTCCAGGCGTGCACGATGGCCAGATCGGCGAACAGCCCGCGTTCCATCAGGTACTTCTCGCCGTCGAATTCCTTCACTTCCTTGCCCTCGGCGATCAAGGTGCCGACGCCGGTCTTGGTGTAGAAGGCCGGAATGCCGGCGCCGCCGGCGCGGATGCGCTCGGCCAGCGTGCCCTGCGGATTGAATTCCAGCTCAAGGTCGCCGGCCAGATACTGCTGCGCGAACAGCTTGTTCTCCCCGACATAGGACGAGATCATCTTCTTGATCTGCCGCGTTTCCAAAAGCCGGCTCAATCCGATGCCGTCGACACCGGCATTGTTGGAGATCACGGTCAGATTCTTGACGCCGGAATCCCGGATCGCATCCGACAGGGTCTCGGCGATGCCGCACAGGCCGAAACCGCCGGACATGATCATCATGCCGTCCTTGAGAATGCCGTCGAGTGCCGATTTGGCGTCGGGGTAGACCTTGTTCATGGCGAATGCGACCTGATGAAGGGAAAAGACTATTAGGCGAAATCTTTGCAGCGCGTCAATGACGGCTATTTGCCGCCCCGAGGCTTCAAACACAGCCTTGAAAGCGTCAAGAAAACCCATCAAGTTGCGGAGGCTGGCGGGCGGGGATGTCCTGCCCGACTTTTCAACCTGAACTCGACTTCAAACCAAATCCGGATATGTCATTGACGATGGCCCAAGGACTGAAACGCCTGGGGATGCCGATTGCGGCGCTGCTTGGAGCGGCGCTGCTGGGCCTGGTCGCGATGTCCTGGTTTCTCAACCGGGACGCCTTGCGTGCCGCGGTGGAAGCGCAGATCCGCGCCGTCACCGGACTGGAGTTGGTCGTTAACGGCAGTATCGACGTTTCGGTATTTCCCGGCAGCTATGTGTCATTTCACAACGTCGGACTGAAAGGTGGCGGTGCCGGCGAGCCTGCGCTGTCGGTCGATGTCCTGACCGCGAATTTGCGGCTGCTGCCGCTGTTGCTGCGCCGTTTCGAAATCGCCGATGTGATGATGCTGCGCCCGCATATCCGCGTCGTTCGCGCGGCTGACGGCGGGAGCAACTGGACGCCGTTCATCGATACGCTGACGCGCACCATGAAGCCCGGCGCCGACAACCAGCTGTCGTTTTCCGAGATTCGAATTCAGGACGGCGTGCTCAGCTATGACGACGCCGCCAACCACGCGTCGGAAACCGTGGGCGATATCGACTTGTCGCTGGCATGGCCGTCGATCTCGCGCTCCTTTGCGGCGACCGGGCAGTTCGATTGGCGCGGCGAGCGCGTCGACGGCAGCATCAGCGTCAGCGACTTCATCGCCGCCCTGTCCGGCGAACGCTCCGGCCTGAAGGCGCGGATTTCGAGCCCGCCGCTGAAAGTCGCCTTCGACGGCGCGGCCGCCAACCGCACCAGCCTGCTGATGGAAGGCACGCTGACGGCCGACTCGACGTCGCTGCGCAACGCGTTGCGCTGGACCGGGCAGGGGTCGCCCGCCGGCACCGGCGGCTTCGGCCGCTTCGCCTTGAGGGCGCGCGCCAATATGGTGGGCCCATCGATCGCGCTGACCAATGTCAATATCGAACTCGACGGCAATGTTGCCGAAGGCGTGATGACCTACTCGAACAACGGCCGCCAGGCGCTGCAGGCAACGCTCGCGGCCGGCGTGCTCGACTTTACTCCTTACGTTTCGACCGTGCGCCTGCTCGCCGGCGCCCAGCGTGACTGGAACCGGCAGTTGTTCGATTTCAATGCGCTGACCAGCACCGATCTCGATATGAGGCTGTCGGCGGCAAAAGTCACGGTTGGAAAATCGACGCTAGGCCGCACCGCGCTCGGCGCCAATCTGCGCGGCGGTACGCTGGCGCTCAGCATTGGCGAGGCGCAGATGTATGGCGGCATCGCCAAGGGTTCGTTGAATATCGCGCGTTCCGACGCGGTCGCCGACATCAGGGCGCAATTTCAGTTCATCGACGTCGACCTGCTGTCATGCGCCAGCGAGTTGTTCGGCCTTACCAAGCTCTCGGGGCGCGGCAATCTCAATGTGGCGCTGGAGGCCACCGGCAGCAGTCCGTTCGGCCTGGCGCAATCGCTCGGCGGCACCGCTTTGCTTGCCGGCCATGACGGGTCGATTTCGGGTTTCAATGTCGAGCAGTTGCTGAAACGGCTGGAGCGGCGGCCGCTGTCCGGCGGTGGCAATTTCCGTTCTGGTTCGACCCCGTACGATACCATGACCATCGCGGTGAAATTCAGCGACGGCACCGCCACCGCCGAAGACGTACGCATCGAAGGCCCGGCGGCGCGGATCACGCTGACCGGCACCGCCTCGGTTCCGGCGCGCGAATACGACCTCAAAGGCGTCGCCAGCCTGACTTCGGTGGCGAACGCGCAGCCCGGTTTCGACCTGCCGTTTGTGGTGCAGGGGCCGTGGGACGATCCCTTGATCTTTCCAGATCCGGAAAGCTTGATCCGACGCTCGCCAGGTGCCGCGCCATTGCTCGACGCCGTCAAGGACCGCAAGACCCGCGATGCGGTACGCTCGGTGATCGAACGCTTCACCGGACAGAAGGTCGCGCCGGAAGCGCCGGCTCCCGCAAGCGCGCCCGCAGCCGAGGCGCCGAAGGGGAATTAGCACTCCGCGTCGCCCCCCGCGAAGAGGGACCCATAGCCACCGATGCCGGCGGTTGCGAAAAATGTCTGCCGGCGTGCTTAACGAGGATTTCGCATGCATAGACGACGTGTTGGCGGTGTATCGCTCTACAACGGCGCCGCGCTCTCGCCGCGCGCGCTCGACAGTTTCGATGCGAACGATGCTGCGACGATGACCGCCGCGATTCCGCCGATGATCAGCGTGCAGATCGCGTTGATCTCCGGCTTCACGCCGAGCCGCACTTCCGAATAGATCCGGATCGGCAGCGTCGTCGAGCCCGGGCCGGTGGTAAAGCTTGCGATCACCAAGTCATCCAGCGACAGCGCGAACGCCAGCATCCAGCCCGCGGCGATTGCGGGCAGGATCAGCGGCAGCGTCACCGCGACAAACGCTGCGGCGGGATCGCAGCCAAGGTCCATCGCGGCTTCCTCCAGGCTGCGGTCGAGCGTGCTCAGGCGTGACTGCACCACCGTGGCGACGAAGCACATGGTCAGCGTGGTGTGGGCAATGGTGACGGTCCAGAACCCGCGTTCGGCATCGATGGCGACGAACAGCAGCAGCAGCGACAGCCCGGTGATGACTTCCGGCATCACCAGCGGCGCATAGAGCATGCCGGAAAACAGCGTGCGGCCGCGAAGACCTTCGCCGCGCGACAGCGCGACCGCCGCCAGCGTGCCCAGCAGGGTCGCCGCGCTGGCCGACACGGCGCCTACGCGCAGGCTCATCCAGGCCGCATCCAGCATCGCGCGGTCGTTGAAGAATTCGCTGTACCAGCGCGTCGACCAGCCGCCCCAAACCGTCACCAGCCGGGAGGCATTGAACGAATAGATCACCAGGATCACGATCGGCAGGTATAGAAACGCCAGCCCCAGCACCAGCGACGTCATGTTGAACGCCGAGAGCTTCTTGAGCGAACTTGCCATCAGCGTGGCTCGAACTGGCGGCGCTGCAGCCGGTCATAGATCAACAGCGGCGCCAGCAGCAGGATAAGCAGCACCACCGCGGCGGCGGACGCCATCGGCCAGTCCTTGTTGGTGAAAAATTCCAGCCACAGCGTCTGGCCGATCATCATGCTGTCGGAACCGGCCAGCAGATCGGGAATCACGAATTCGCCGACGATCGGGATGAAGCAGAGCAGTACGCCGGCGCCGATGCCCGGCAGCGACAGTGGAAACGTCACCAGCCAGAACGCCTGGGCTCGCGACGAACCGAGATCGCTGGCTGCCTCCAGCAGCCCCGGATCCATCTTCGCCAGCGTTGCATAGAGCGGCAGGATCATGAACGGCAGATATGAGTAGACGATGCCGAGATACATCGCGCTGTCGGTGGACAGCCACACCACCGGCGCGGACACGATATGCAACGCCAGCAGGGTTGTGTTGAGTAGTCCGTCGTGCTGCAGGATATTGATCCAGGCGTAGATGCGGATCAGGAAGGAGGTCCAGAACGGCACGATCACCAGCATCATCGCCACGCCCTGCCAGCGTTGGGGCAGCCGCGCCATGCCGTAGGCGATGGGATAACCGATCAGCAGCACAATCGCGGTCGAGATCAGCGCGACAACGATGCTGCGCAGATAAGACAGCACATAGAGATTGTCCGAAATCAACAGCCTGAAATTATCCAGCGCCAGCGCCGCGAAGGCGGCCTTGATCGCCGCCCAACCCGCGGTCAGATCGAATAGCGGCTGATAAGGCGGCTGCGCGATCACGGTCTGCGACAGGCTGATCTTGAGGACGAAACCGAACGGCACCAGGAAGAACAGCACCAACCACAGATAAGGCGCGATTGCCGCGAAGCGGGCGGGGCGCGCAAAAATGCGGCGGGCGCTCATTGCTCCAGCACCACGCAATCGTCGGGCGCGAACCATGCCGTCACGCGCTGGCTCGCATTGTAGGCGTCCATGTCGAGCCGCGCGGTGTTGGCCATCGAGGCACGAAGCGTCGCGCCGGTATCGAGCTTGACCTTGTAGGTGGTGAGGCCGCCGAGATAGTTGACCTCGGTGACCACGCCTTCGAGCCGGTTGATCGGAGTCGAACTGGCATCGGAGACGGGTCCGCGGCGCGACAATTTTACTTTCTCGGGGCGGATTGCCACGCAGATCGTGGCCTTGCTGAGCGGCTGCCGTGGCTCTGCGGCGACGATTGTGCCGGCATCGCGGGTCGATATGGTCAGGCGATGCGCCTCGCGCGATTCGACCTGCCCCTCCAGCATGTTGATGTCGCCGACGAACTCGGCGATCCAGCGCGAATTCGGCGCTTCGTAAAGTTGCCGCGGCGTCGCCACCTGCTCGAGGCGGCCGCAATCCATCACGCCGATGCGGTCGGCTACGGTCATCGCCTCTTCCTGGTCGTGGGTGACGATGATGAAGGTCATGCCGAGGCGGCGCTGCAGTTCCATCAATTCGGTTTGCGTGCCTTCTCGCAGTTTTTTGTCAAGTGCTGCCAGCGGTTCATCGAGCAGCAATACCTGCGGCCGCCGTGCCAGTGACCGCGCCAGCGCGACGCGCTGCTTCTGGCCGCCGGAAATCTGGTCGGGTTTTCGATTTTCCAGTCCTTCGAGCTTGACCAGTGCGACCATCTCCGCGACGCGGGTGTCGATCTCCGGCCGCGGCATGTTCGCGCGCTTCAGTCCGAACGCGATGTTGTCGCGCACCGACAGATGCGGAAACAACGCATAGTTCTGGAACATCATGTTGACCGGCCGCCGATGCGGCAGCACCTGGGCGATATCGGCGCCGTTCAGCAGGATTCTTCCGGCATCGGGCGACTCGAACCCGGCTAGCATCCGCAGCAGCGTGGTCTTGCCGCAGCCGGATGGGCCGAGCAGCGCGAAAAATTCGCCGGCCCTGATGTCGAGCGATAATTTGTCGACTGCGGTAAAGCCGCCAAAACGCTTTACCACGCCCTCGATGCGCAGCATCGGCATGTCCAAGGCAGCAGCGGGCGGCTCGGTTTTCGCCGGATCCTTCGCAGGCGAAGCGTTGAGGGTTGTGTCTTCGGTCATGATTCCAGCCGGCCCGGTATCGGCGCACGCTAGCGAGGGATCGGCTTCGGCTCAACCACGGCGCGGGCCGGACCGTCACAATATGTGGATGCTCGTGCTTTTGCTCCATATTTCGGCATGATACGTTGCCGATCAGCCAACGAAGATTGGTTCGGGTTAGCGGGATGGAAATCATGACTGGGCGTTTCAAGCTGGCGGGGTGTTTCTGGATGTCTTTCATCGCCGGCACCTGCGGCGCCAGCGCGCAAAGCCAGGCGATCGGCGCGCCGCCCGAAGCATCCAACATGAAGCTGGTCGGAACCAGCGATCTGCAGGCACGCAGCGCCTACCAGCCCACGATCCATCATCAGGGCGAGCGCTGGATCGCCTATATTGGACATCACGGCGGCACTGACGAGATTGCGGCCCCGGTCAATCCGCAAACCGGGAAAGCCGAGCCCAACGGCACCTCCATCGTCGATGTCACCGACCCGACGCAGCCGAAATATCTGCGCCATATCCCGGGGCAGGACGGCAAATACGAGGCCGGGGGCGCGCAGATGGTGCGCATCTGCGACGGCAACGCGCTGCCCAAAGGCGACCGCTCGGCGGTTTACATGTTGCGAACTTTTGGCGGCGAGGCCCATGAAATCTGGAACGTGGCCGATCCGGCTAATCCCGTTCTGATCACGCGGCTCGGCGGCCTCAAGGACACCCACAAGAACTGGTGGGAATGCGACACCGGTATTGCGTTCCTGGTGTCCGGCGCACCGGACTGGCGCACGCGCCGCATGGCCCAGGTCTATGACCTCAGTGATCCGGCTAACCCCAAGAAGATCCGCGACTTCGGCCTGCCGGGGCAGGAACCCGGCGCCACCGGGGCGGTGCCGACCGAGTTGCATGGACCGATTTCGACCGGCGCGCAGGGCAACCGCGTCTATTTCGGATACGGCACCAACAAGGGCGGTTTTCTGCAAATCGTTGACCGCGACAAGCTCCTCAACGGACCCAAGGAGCCGACGCCGGACAATCTGCGCTTTCCCGAAATCTCCCGGCTGGCGATGTCTGCATTTAACGGCGCCCATACGACGTTTCCAATGCAGCAGATGCCGATCGCGGAGTTTGCGAAGGACAAGGACGGCAAGACGCGCGATATCGTGATGATCGTCGATGAGGCGATCCTGAACGAATGCAGCGAGCCGCGGCAGATGGTGTGGTTTGCCGACGTCACGGTCGAGAACCGGCCGATGATGATTTCGAGCTATACGGTGCCGGAAGCGAGCGGCGCGTTCTGTGAACGCGGCGGGCGGTTCGGCGCGCATTCGTCCAACGAAAGCATGGCGCCGGTCTTTTACAAGAAAATGGCGTTCATCGCCTTCTTCAATGCCGGCGTCCGCGCGCTCGACATCCGCGATCCGTATCATCCGGCGGAAGTCGGTTACTTCATTCCCTCGATCACGGCGGCGACCGACAAGCGCTGCGTCACCGTCGACGGCCGGGAGCGATGCAAGGTTGCGATCCAGACCAACAATGTCGAGACCGACGAACGCGGCTATATCTATATCGTCGACCGCGCCAATACCGGGTTGCATATTCTGGAACTGAGCGGTGCGGCGCGCGCTGTCGCGGGCTTGCAATGAGCGACCATTACCACACGCAACCCGTCAGCTTCGAGGTTCGCCGTAAGGAACGGCGAGCACCTCCGGATGAGGGGTCGCTCGTGGGGCCAACGCCAGGCCGGATGCGTAAAGGCCTGCTGATCGGATTAGTCGCCGTAATTGCCACGCTGTCCGGCGCCGCCGCCTGGGTCGGCGCAGGACCCGCCGTTGCCGGGTGGCGCGAGATCGCCTGGCCGTTTCCACGCGACGGCTGGCCCGCGGGGCGGGCATTTCGTTGCGAGTCTGCATTATGCGGCCAGCCGATCGAGTTATATGTGCGGCCGAAGATCGGCTTCTGCAATTGCGATGTCGGCGTCGCCGATGACGACGAGGTTGATCGCGTCGCCGATCTCGACCTGATCAGCCCTCAATTCGCCGCTGACGATGCGGGCCGGGCGGTTCAACTCGCGAACGTGTCCGGCCGCATGCGAAGCTACAGCCTGCAGATGCCGGACGGCACGCGGCAGGCGGCACTCGGCATCGCGTTATCGCGGCGCTGCGATCTCGTGGTCGCCGCCGCACGCGGATCCCCGGGCTCACGCCTGCAACACGCAGTGCTGGATTTTCTCGGCAAGGATGACGTATGGCGATGGATGACGGCCGCGCTGGACAGCCGCTGAAAAGCTCACCGTCATGCCCGCGCACGTCCTGCATCTACGTCTTTTGATCAACACCAGATTGAGATAAGACGTAGATGACCGGGACGAAGCCCGGCCATGACGATGATATTCCCATGTCCCTGCAACTCTACCTCGCCTTTGTCGCCGCCTGCATCGCGCTGGCGCTGCTGCCAGGGCCGGTGGTCACACTGATCATCGCCAACGGCCTGCGCCACGGCGCCCGTGCGGCGCTGATCAACATCGCCGGCGCGCAAGCGGGACTTGCGATCGTGATCGGCATCGTCGCGGTCGGTCTGACGTCGCTGATGGCGACCATGGGCTACTGGTTCGACTGGGTGCGCTTTGCCGGCGCCGCCTATCTGGCGTGGCTCGGCTTCAAATTGATCCGGTTCCCGGTCGAGGGCGTCAATGCCGAAGCGCCGCCGCCGCCGCGCGGCGGGTTTTTTCTGCAAGGTCTTCTGGTGCTTCTGTCCAATCCAAAGGTGCTGGTGTTCTTCGGCGCGTTCATTCCACAGTTCATGGACATGAGCAAAGACCATGCCTCGCAGGTGGCCCTGCTCGGCGTCACCTTCATGGTCATTGCCGGAATGACCGACGCGATCTACGCGCTCGCGGCAGGTCGCGTTCGGCATTTCTTTTCTGCGCGGCGCACGCGGTTCGTGTCGCGCGTCTCCGGCGGCTTCATGATCGGCGGCGGTATCTGGCTGGCGCTGACAAGGGCGCGGTAACTCTCCCTCTCCGCAAACGGGGGAAGTGAAGCAAGCGGGGCTACAGGTGCGACGCCCGCGGCGTGATCAACGTCGCCTCGACTTCGCGAAAAATCCGCGCCAACCGATCCGCCCATTGCCGTTGCCCGTTCTGGTCCGCGATCAGGTCCTGGCGAATTTCGATGCCGGAATTCATCAACCCGCGCGCCTCGCCATGGACCGGAATGGTGTAATCGGTTTCGTCGTTGACCGCGTAGGGCTCGTTGTCGCCGACCACCAGATCGCCTTCGCCACGCAATAGCTGCAGCAGCAGCGGCGGCAGACTTGTGTCGCGATGATAGAGCGTGCCGATGTGCCAAGGGCGTGCTACCCCGGCATACACCGGCGTAAAACTGTGCAACGCCACCAGCACGGTGGGCAGGCCGTCGCGCCGGCGCCGGTCGATGACTTCCGCGATGCGGCGATGATAAGGCTCGAAAATCGCGCCACGTCGCGCTTCGGCGGCCGCGTGCGTCAGGTCTTCATTGCCGGGCACCGCCGTCGCTTCGCTGAGAATCGGGATCGAACTCGCAACGCCGGGCGGACGATTGCAGTCGATCACCAGCCGCGAATAGCGCTGCGCGATCAGATGCGCGCCGAGATGATGTGAGAGCCGCTCGGCAACGCCGGCAATTCCGATATCCCATGCGATGTGCCGCTGCAGATCGCTTGCGGATACCCCGAGATCGCCCAGCGCCGGCGGAATCAGCCGGCCGTAATGATCGCAGGTCAATAAAAATGGCGACTGGCCCGCCGGATTTTCTTCCCTGACCGGCGGAACCTCTGCGGCTCCCAAGAGTAATGGTGTGTCTCCCGCGCTGTTCAAAGCCATTTCTCTACTCGTTGCCTAACGAAGCAGCATACCGATCTAGGATTGAGCAGGGATCGGTATAGATTAGATCGTATAAAGTCACGATGATTGCTTCGACGATGCCGCTACTGACGATCCATCACAAGACCGAATATCGCTATACGCACCCGGTGGCGTTCGGCGAACACCGCATCATGCTGCGCCCGCGCGATGGCCACGATCTGCGCGTGCTCGACGGCAAGCTTGAGATCGATCCCGAGCCGATGTCGCTGCGCTGGATCCACGATGTGTTCGGCAACAGCGTGGCGATCGCGACTTTCGACGAACGTTCCGACACCCTGTCGTTCTCCAGCACGGCGACCATCGAGCATAATCCGGCCGATGCATTCGCGCTGACCCCCGACGACCCGGCATATTTCTATCCGTTTCTCTACGACAACGAAGAGATTCTGGACCTGCGGGAATTCATCGCTCCGCAATACGGCGATCCGAACGGCCAACTGTCGGCATGGGCGCGGAATTTTCTCGACCCGGAGGGACCGACGCCGACGTTCAATATCCTGAGCGGCATGACCCACGGCATCCGCAAGGCGTTCACCTATCGCAAGCGCCATGAACACGGCACCCAGCATCCGCTCGACACCTTGCAGACCAAATCCGGCACCTGCCGCGATTATGCGCTGTTCATGATCGAAGCGCTGCGGCGGCTTGGCATCGCCGCGCGTTTTGTGTCGGGATATCTGTTCGTGCATGGCGACCGTGCCCACGGCTATGTCGGCGGCGGCTCGACCCATGCCTGGGTGCAGGTCTATTTGCCGAGCGCGGGATGGATCGAGTTCGATCCCACCAACGGCATCGTCGGCAGCCGCGATCTGATTCGCGTCGCGGTGGCGCGGGATCCGCGTCAGGCGATTCCGCTGCACGGCACCTATCTAGGCTCCGCCGATGCCTTTGTCGGCATGGACGTCAGTATCAACGTGGTTTCAGCGGGTGAAGGGGCGAGAGTGTAACATGGAGATCAGGGTAGGATTCGAGTTGAGCTACTACGCCATTAATCCGACGCCGATGGTGACCATGCTCAACATTCACCCGTCACGCTTTTCCGACATCGTCGGCACTGAAAGCGTCGTGGCCGAGCCGAACGTGGCCGGCGCCCGTGTGCCGATCGGCTTCTATCGCGACAGCTTCGGCAATGTCTGCGGCCGCCTGACCGCGCCCGCGGGCGGCGTGACCTTCCGCGGCAGCACGCTGGTGCGCGATTCCGGCCTTCCCGACGTCGTCAATCCGGCTGCACAGCAGGTTCCGGTCGATCAACTGCCGGATGAGTTGCTGCTGTATCTGATGCCGAGCCGCTACTGCGAGACCGACAAGCTTACCGACGTCGCGTGGTCGCTGTTCGGCAACACCGAGCCGGGCTGGGCGCGGGTCGTCGCAATCACCGATTTCGTGCATCATCACGTCACCTTCGGTTATCAGCACGCCCATCACATGAAATCGGCCCATGACGTCTACGAGCAGGGCGCCGGCGTCTGCCGGGACTTCGCGCATCTTGCTTTGACGTTCTGCCGCTGCATGAACGTCCCGGCGCGCTATTGCACGGGCTATATGGGCGACATCGGCATCCCGCCCGACCCGGCGCCGATGGATTTTTCCGGCTGGTTTCAGGTCTATCTGTCCGGCCAGTGGTACACCTTTGACGCGCGTCACAATCATCCCCGGATCGGCCGTATCCTGATGGGCACCGGCCGCGACGCCGCCGACGTGGCGCTGACCACGAGCTTTGGCCGGATGGACCTGGTGAAATTTGTCGTCATCAGCGACGAGGTAGTGACGGCGTGAGGCTGCATCTTGCGGCGAAGCGCGTTGGTTGGAACCATCGGCGGTTCCAATACGACGCGGCCGGTTGAACGCTGACGCCGAATTCCGCTAAAATCGTCGATGATCCGTTTTCCGCGCGGACGGTTGTTGCTCCCATCGGAGACGGAATTGCCCGCTTTCGACGAAAAATCCGAAGCCGATCTCAAGGGGGATGCAAGGCTGGCCGACGATCCGGCCGTTACGCCGGGCCAGGTCTGGGCTTCGCTGCGGACTCTGGCGCGGCAGATTGCGGTCCTCGTTGCAGCCACCGCGCGCGGCGTTTCGAGCCGAGCAATGACTACGTTGAGGAACTGGCGCTCGGCGCTCGCCGCTGCGGCGGCCGGCGCAAGCAACCGATGGCCGAAGCTGGGAGCCAGACTGGCCTCTTCCGCTGCGAACATCCGGTGGCCCGACGTCGGTCTGACATCTCGTTTTGCTGCGATGCGCGGCGGTTCGAAATCGGACCGGTCCCGGCCGCGCTTTCGTCTCGGCACGGTCCGCGCCAGATATCTTGCCGCATCGATCGCCGTCGTTCTGTTTCTGTTGCTGGGACTGATCCTGTACAGCATTGCCACGCTGCCAATCGGCGGCGGCCTGCAGGCCGAGCCGACCCAGAGTGCGGTAACCATCGAGAGCGACAAGGGCGAGGCATTCGCTACGCGCGGCGTATTCAAGGGAGACAAACTGACCGCGCAGGACCTGCCGCCGCATCTGGTCCAGGCGATTATCGCGATCGAGGACCGGCGATTCTTCCAGCATTGGGGTGTGGATATCCGAGGAATCATACGCGCGGGCTGGCGCAATTCGCAGGCCGGCGGCACCCGGGAAGGCGGCAGTACGATCACGCAGCAACTTGCCCGGCTGATGTTTCTGTCTCCCGAACGGACCTTTCGCCGGAAAACCCAGGAGGCGTTGCTTGCGATCTGGCTGGAGAGCCAACTGACCAAGGAGGAGATCCTCTTGCGTTATTTGAATACGGCTTATTTTGGCGCCGGCGCCTATGGCGTCGATGCTGCCGCCAGGCGATATTTCGGCACGAAGGCGAGCGGACTCACACTGGCGGAGTCCGCGATGCTTGCCGGCCTCGTGCGCGCCCCATCACAACTGGCCCCGACCCGCAATTTCGGCGGCGCCAAGGAGCGGCAGGAAACCGTGCTGCAGACCATGGTGGACGTCAAAGCGATATCGGCCGCGGAGGCTGAAACCGCGCGTACGCAAAAGGTCAATTTGCGCACGCCGCCGGAGACCCCGCCAGGCACCAACTATTTCGTCGACATGGTGGCCGGCGATCTTCGCCGCATCCTGGGTTCGTCGTCCGGCGATCTGACGCTGCGCACCACGCTCAATCTGGAACTGCAGCGTTTGGCTGAAGGCGTGATCGAGCGCCGGCTGGAGCAGGAAGGTGCGAAGAAAAAAGTCTCGCAGGCAGCACTGGTGGCGCTCGGGAAAGACGGCGCCGTGCTGGCCCTGGTCGGCGGGCGGGACCACGAAACCAGCCAGTTTAATCGCGCCGTGCAGGCAAAACGTCAGCCCGGCTCGCTGTTCAAGCTGTTCGTCTATCTGACGGCGCTGCAGCGGGGATACACGCCGCAGTCCGTCGTGGTCGACCGGCCGACCCAGATCGGCGAATGGGAGCCGCAAAACTACAGCGGCGGTTTTCGCGGCAGCATGAGCTTGCGCAACGCGTTCGCGCATTCGGTCAACACCGTTGCGGTCCAGCTCGCTGACGAAGTCGGCATCCCCGCCGTCATCGACACCGCAAAGCGCATGGGCGTGCAGGCGCCGTTGCCGGCGGTGCCTAGCTTGGCGCTGGGATCGGCGGAAGTGAGCCTGATGGAAATGACGCGGGCGTTCGGTTCGGTCGCAGCGGGGGTGCAGTCGCTCGAGCCCTATTCGATCCGCTCGATCGCCGGGAGTTCGCAGCAGGCGCTCTACACCAAGCCCAATGCCGGCGCGGAAGTTTCGGGCCAGCTCGGCGCCAGCCGGGCGATGATGCTCGACCTGCTGCAGGCGGTGGTCAGCGATGGCACCGGAAAGGCGGCGCGGATTGCCAATGTCCCGGTCGCTGGCAAGACCGGCACCACGCAGGAATATCGCGACGCGTGGTTCATCGGGTTTACGCCCGACATTATCGTCGGCATATGGGCCGGAAACGACGATAATACTTCGACCAACAAGGTCACCGGCGGCGATCTTCCCGCCAGTATCTGGCACGATTTTGTTACGCGCGCGCTTGCCGTCATCTCAAAGCCGGCCGCGCAAGTGGCGAGGCGGAGTTCCGACGGCGGTCCGGTCGAGGGAGCGCCGGCATCGTCACCTGCAAATTCCGATGCCGCCGCGCGAGGGGTAGCGGATGTGATCGATACCGCGACGCTGGCGATCCGCGGCCGCCGGTTTCAACTGGAAGGAATCATCGGCGATGACAATCGACGCGCGTTGCGCGCGCTGGCGCAGTTCTTGAGAAGACGCGAGATTGTGTGCGTCGGCGCGCCGACCGCGGAGCGGTATCGCTGCAATGTGGATGGACAGAATTTGTCTGAAATCATTTTGAGCAATGGCGGCGCCCGCGCCACTCCCGATGCCCCCGCCGAATTGCTCGCTGCGGAAGATGAAGCGAGATCCGCGCGGATCGGAATCTGGCGAAACATGTAACATCGTCATGACCGGGACAAGCCCGGCCATGACGATGTACAAGGCCACATGCAAAATCATCTCTTCGTTTATGGTACCTTGATGCGCGGCTTCGATCACCCGATGGCAAAACTGCTGTCGAGCAGCGCCGATTTTGTCGGCGCAGCGCGCTGCCGGGGCCGGCTTTACATGGTGAAGCATTATCCCGGCCTCGTGCTGTCGGACGAGGCAAACGACGTGGTATTCGGTGAACTGGTTCGCCTGCGCGCGCCGCAAGTATCGCTCGCCACTTTCGACGACTATGAAGGCTGCGGGCCGGGCACGGCCTCGCCGCAATACCTGCGGCAGGTGCTCCCTGTGACGCTCGACGACGGGACGGTCAGCGAGGCATGGACCTATGTCTACAACCGGCCGGTGGCGAAACTGAAGCGGATCACGTCGGGGCGGTTCCTGGAGCCATAGAGCGCATCAGGCGCGCTTCGTCAGCTTGGCCTTCTCCTGCATGCGGGATCAGCCCCGCATTGATGATAACGGTCGCCTTAACTACCCGTCCTGTGTATATCCGGCATAAAGCCGCCAATCCTGATATTTCCTCCCGCCGTCCCTATATCGCTCATTGCTTGGCACCCACCGGCGACTCATACAGAATCTCGCATGCGCTTTACCCCCCAATTCCTCGATGAACTGCGCGCCCGGCTTCCGGTATCGGAAGTCGTGGGCCGGCGCGTCAAGTTGAAGAAGACCGGGCGGGAGTTCAAAGGCCTGTCGCCATTCCAGCAGGAAAAGTCTCCGTCGTTTACAGTCAACGACCAGAAGGGATTTTATCACGACTTCTCGAGCGGCAAGCACGGCGACATCATCAGTTTTCTGATGGAGACCGAGGGCGTCGGCTTCACCGAGGCAGTGGAGCGGCTGGCGTCGATGGCGGGACTGGCACTGCCGGCGGTTACCCCGGACGCCGCGCGGAACGAGCAGCGCCGCAAGACACTGTATGACGTGATGGAACTCGCTGCGAAATTCTTCGCCGCCATGCTGGCGTCGCGCGCGGGCGCCAAGGCGCGCGGCTATCTCGGCGACCGCGCGATTTCGCCTGCGGTCCAGTTGCAGTTTCGAATCGGCCATGCGCCAAACGAGCGTTTTGCGCTCAAGGAGCATCTCGGCAACGCCGGCATTCCCGTCGAGGACATGATCGAGGCGGGTTTGCTTTATCACGGTGATGACATCCCGGTACCATACGACCGCTTTCGCGACCGCGTGATGTTTCCGATCACCGACCTGCGCGGAAGGGTGATCGCGTTCGGCGGCCGTGCGCTGGAAAAGGATGTCGGCGCAAAGTATCTGAACTCGCCGGAAACACCGCTGTTTCACAAGGGCGACAACCTCTACAATCTGGCGCCCGCGCGGCTTGCGACGCATAACGGCGCGGCGCTGGTAGTGGTCGAAGGTTATGTCGACGTCATCGCCATGGTCGGCGTCGGCTTTACCGCGTCCGTCGCCCCGCTTGGCACAGCATTGACGGAAAATCAGCTCGCGCTGTTGTGGAAAATGGCCGACGAGCCGATCCTGTGTTTCGATGGTGACAAGGCCGGCCGGACGGCGGCGTGGCGCGCCGCGGATATGGCGCTGCCGCATCTCAAACCCGGCAAGAGTCTGCGCTTTGCGCTGTTGCCGGAAGGACAGGATCCGGACGATCTGGCGCGCTCCGGCGGACATAGCGCCATCGAGGAAGTGATATCGGCCGCGCGCGGGCTGGCCGACGTGATCTGGTCACGCGAGGTGGAAGGCGGCTCGTATGCGACCCCAGAGCGGCGCGCGGCGCTGGAAGCGCGGATCGGCGAGCTCACGAGTGGCATTCGCGATGAAGTGGTGCGGCGTTATTACCGCCAGGATCTGGCGGAGCGGCTGCAGCGGGCGTTTGCCCCTGAGGGCGCGCGCGGCAATTACGGCCGCGGCTTATATCGCGGCGGCGCGGGCAGCTTCGGCGGCGAATCAGGCCGACGATCGCAGCCGCGCGGCTCGTTCACGCCGGGAGCAGCGGGACGATTCGAGCCGCGCGGGCGCCAGCAAAGCGGCCAGACCATCAACCGCGGGCCTTACCAGGTCGCCAGCCCGCAGCTTGCCTTGAGCCCGATCATGCGCGGCCAGCGCAGCGCGATGTCGCGTCGCGAGGCGCTGATTCTGCAATCACTGATCAATCATCCCTGGCTGCTGCACGACCATCTCGAAGAGGTGGCGGCGCTGGAACTGGCGCATCCGGAGGCCCACAAATTACGCGCGGGGATCATCGCGGCCTATGCCAATTACGCTCACGCCGACGATCCCGTAACGGAAACCGCGCGGTTGCGCGCCACGCTCGAAAAATCGGGATATATCAAGCAAATTCAGATAGTTGAACGCGCGGTGACGACCAAGGACGTGTGGGCGGCGCAACCCGGCGCCGCAACCGGCGATGTTCTTTCCACTTGGCATCAGCTGGTTGCCTTGCATCACAAGGCACACGCCTTACTTAGAGAGAGGAAAGATGCGGAATTGGCTCTCAGCCAGGAGCCAACCGAGGCGAATTTTGCCTGGCTCAAGGATGTGAGCGTCCGGCTGGAATCCATGGACGGCACCGAGGCCCTGATTGAGGGTTTTGGCGAGCAGTCAGGCCGGTTCCAGCGCAGCATGTGAAAGAATCATGCGGACGGCGGCAGCCGACCCGCGAAAAGACTCGCCAAACCCATGGTTTGGCTGCAAAAACAGGGTTAATCGGAGCTTAATTCCCTTCGGGCTAAGTAGCGAAAACCGGCGAGACAGATTCGGGGTGGCGAACCTTTGCGCCGCCCTTTCCGCGTCGAGAAAGACACAAGATTCAAAGCGGGCGCGGCGACGTTTCCTGCATGAGCGCGTTTCAGGAGCAATGAATGGCCAGCAAGGCAAAGACGCTGCAGGTGAAGG
Source organism: uncultured Bradyrhizobium sp. (assembly GCF_964252615.1). Lineage (NCBI taxonomy): Bacteria > Pseudomonadati > Pseudomonadota > Alphaproteobacteria > Hyphomicrobiales > Nitrobacteraceae > Bradyrhizobium > uncultured Bradyrhizobium sp. Next base: position 2,274 of record NZ_CAXUNQ010000062.1, on the reverse strand, counting down.
ACAAGGAAAAGGACGACAAGGCCACCGACGCCCCTGAAAAGGATTCCCCGGACGCGCCGTCGCCCTTGCTCGATCTGTCCGATGCCGCCGTCAAGAAGATGATCAAGCAGGCCAAGAAGCGCGGCTTTGTGACTTTCGATCAGCTCAACGAAGTGCTGCCGTCGGACACCACCTCGCCGGAGCAGATCGAAGACATCATGTCGATGCTCTCGGACATGGGCATCAACGTCTCCGAGGCCGAGGAAGCCGATAGCGAGGAAGAAACCAAGGAAGAGGCCGAAGACGAGACCGACAACGAACTGGTCGAGGTCACGCAAAAGGCCGTCACCGAAGTCAAGAAGTCGGAGCCCGGCGAGCGCACCGACGATCCCGTCCGCATGTATTTACGCGAGATGGGTACTGTAGAGCTGCTGTCGCGCGAGGGCGAAATCGCCATCGCCAAGCGCATCGAGGCCGGCCGCGAGGCGATGATCGCGGGGCTGTGCGAAAGCCCGCTGACGTTCCAGGCCATCATCATCTGGCGCGATGAGCTCAACGAAGGAAAGATCTTCCTTCGCGACATCATCGATCTGGAAGCGACTTACGCCGGCCCAGACGCCAAGAACAACATGAACCCGGCGATGCTGGCCGCACCGCTCGGCGCCGACGGCCAGCCGGCCGCGGCCGCCAATGGCAACGACGCCATGCCTGCCGCCAGTGGCGAAGCCAAGGTGTCCGCGCCCTCGCATATCGCGCCGCCGGCGGCGCCGCCATCGCCGACCCCGTTCCGTCCGGCGCCCGCCGCCGAGCCCGAGGTCGAAAAGGATCCGGCCGAATCCGCCGCCGAATCCGACATGGACGACGACGAATTCGAGAACCAGATGTCGCTCGCGGCCATCGAGGCCGAGCTGAAGCCGAAGGTGGTGGAAACCTTCGACAAGATCGCCGACAACTACAAGAAGCTGCGCCGCCTGCAGGAACAGGACATCGCCAACCAGCTGCAGAGCGAATCGCTGTCGCCTTCGCAAGAGCGCAAATACAAGAAGCTGAAGGATGAGATCATCGTCGAGGTGAAGTCGCTGCGGCTCAACCAGGCCCGCATCGATTCGCTGGTCGAGCAGCTCTATGACATCAATAAGAAGCTGGTGTCGTTCGAAGGCCGCCTGCTGCGGCTCGGCGACAGCCACGGCGTGGCGCGCGAGGACTTCTTGCGGAACTACCAGGGCTCCGAACTCGATCCGCGCTGGCTCAACCGCGTCTCCAAACTGTCGGCCAAGGGCTGGAAGAATTTCGTCCATCACGAAAAGGACCGCATCAAGGAGCTGCGCCACGAGATCCAGTCGCTCGCGGCGTTGACCGGCCTGGAGATCGGCGAATTCCGCAAGATCGTGCACGGCGTGCAGAAGGGCGAGCGCGAGGCACGCCAGGCCAAGAAGGAAATGGTCGAGGCCAACCTTCGCCTGGTGATCTCGATCGCCAAGAAATACACCAACCGCGGCCTGCAGTTCCTCGACCTGATCCAGGAAGGCAATATCGGGTTGATGAAGGCGGTGGACAAATTCGAATACCGCCGCGGCTACAAATTCTCCACCTATGCGACGTGGTGGATCCGGCAGGCGATCACGCGCTCGATCGCCGACCAGGCCCGCACCATCCGCATCCCCGTGCACATGATCGAGACGATCAACAAGATCGTGCGCACGAGCCGCCAGATGCTCAACGAGATCGGCCGCGAGCCGACGCCGGAAGAGCTGGCCGAAAAGCTCGGCATGCCGCTGGAGAAGGTGCGCAAGGTCCTCAAGATCGCCAAGGAGCCGCTGTCGCTGGAAACGCCTGTCGGCGACGAGGAAGACTCCCATCTCGGCGACTTCATCGAGGACAAGAACGCGATCCTCCCGATCGACGCCGCGATCCAGAGCAATTTGCGCGAAACCACCACGCGCGTGCTGGCCTCGCTCACCCCGCGCGAGGAACGCGTGCTGCGCATGCGCTTCGGCATCGGCATGAACACCGACCACACCTTGGAAGAAGTCGGCCAGCAGTTCTCGGTCACCCGCGAACGCATCCGCCAGATCGAGGCCAAGGCGCTGAGGAAGCTGAAGCATCCGTCGCGGTCGCGGAAGCTGCGGAGCTTTCTGGATAACTAGTCTAGGCGGAAGCATTCGCGCCGCGGACGCAGCGCAGGTGGGGACCCCGCTTTCGCGCAGGCATGCACATATCTCTGGGTCATTGCCGGGCTTGACCCGGCAATCCACGTCTTTGCTCCACATCAAGAAAGAAAGACGTGGATGCCCG
>NZ_CAXUNQ010000061.1:0-25293 GCF_964252615.1 uncultured Bradyrhizobium sp. | reverse complement strand
GAATCCATGCCATGCGCTACGTCCACTTAAATCGAACCGGACAGCCGTGGGCTTGTCCCGGCCATCCACGTCTTATAGATGCATCGAGCAAGACGTGGATGGCCGGGACGAGCCCGGCCATGACGAGAGAAGGATATTGGTCATGGACGCCGCAACCCTCCGCGCCACACAGGCCCCGATCAAGGACCGTTACAAGTCCGATCCGAAGGCGGCGCTGATCACGCTGAAAGCCAAAGGCTCGATCGAAAACGACGGTATCGCCTGCAAGGTCGAAACCGGACGCGCGCTGGCGGTGGCCGGGCTGCATCCCGCAACCGGCGGCTCCGGGCTTGAGCTTTGCTCCGGCGACATGCTGCTGGAAGCGCTGGTCGCCTGCGCCGGCGTGACCCTCAAATCGGTTTCGACCGCGATCGAGGTGCCGCTGAAAACCGGCATCGTCATCGCCGAAGGCGATCTCGATTTTCGCGGCACGCTCGGCGTCGATAAGGAAACGCCGGTCGGATTCGAGTCGATTCGCCTGCGCTTCGACGTCGACACCGACGCGCCGCAGGACAAGCTCGACCTCCTGCTGAAGCTGACCGAACGCTATTGCGTCGTCTATCAGACCATCAAGAACGGGCCGAAGGTTTCGGTAGAGATGAAGCGGGTGTGAAGCGAGATCTCGGCCGCCCGAGGCCGGTGCGCCTGCGTGGGCGGATTAGCGCCAGCGTCCGCCAATGTTCATTGCGGTGACTGGAGTAACGCGTCGGCTAACCCCCTCACGTCTTCGGCAATTTCGCCTTCAGCGCATATAGCGCCTCGAGCGCATCGCGCGGCGACATCTCGTCGGGATGCAGCGCCTTCAATGCCTCGACGAGGTGTTCCGCCGCGCTTGGCGGCGCAGGTTCGGCAGCGGCGCGCGAGGGCACCGCGAACAGCGGCAGATCGTCGACCAGCGCGCGCGCGGTCTGGCCGCGGTCCTGCGCTTCGAGTTTCGCCAGCACCGATTTTGCCCGTGCGATCACCGGCGCGGGTAATCCTGCCAGCTTCGCCACCTGAATGCCGTAGGAGCGGTCGGCCGAGCCCGGCAATACCTCGTGCAAGAACACCACGTCGCCTTGCCACTCCTTGACCCGCACCGTGGCGTTGAACATCCGCGGCAGTTTTGCGGAGAGGGCCGTCAGTTCATGATAGTGCGTAGCGAACAGCGTCCTGCAACGATTCGATTCATGCAGATGCTCGATCGCCGCCCATGCGATCGACAGGCCGTCGAAGGTCGCGGTGCCCCGCCCGATCTCGTCCAATATCACCAGCGACCGCTCGCTGGCCTGATTGAGAATCACGGCGGTTTCCACCATCTCCACCATGAAGGTGGAGCGCCCGCGCGCCAGATCGTCTGCGGCGCCGACCCGCGAAAACAATCGGTCGACGATGCCGAGGCGGGCGCGCGTTGCCGGCACAAAGCTTCCGATCTGCGCCAGCAGTGCGATCAGCGCGTTCTGGCGCAGGAAGGTGGATTTGCCGGCCATGTTGGGGCCGGTGATCAGCCAGATCTGGCCGGACGTCTGTCCTGGCGCGGGGGAGAGATCGCAGGCATTGGCGATGAACGGCTGGCCGTCGCGCTTGAGCGCCTGTTCGACGACCGGATGCCGTCCGCCTTCGACGGCGAAGCCCAGCGAAGCGTCGACTTCCGGCCGCACATAATTGTCATCGACCGCGAGCTTGGCCAGCGCGGTTGCGACATCAAGCAGCGCAAAGGCGTGCGCGGCGGCGCGCAGGTCGTCGGCGGCCGCCGCAACCATCGCCGTGAGCCGCTCGAAGATATCCAGTTCCAGCCCGAGCGCGCGGTCGCCGGCGTTCGCGATCTTTGCTTCGATCTCGCCAAGCTCGGCGGTGGTGAAGCGGGTCTGTCCCGCCAGCGTCTGGCGGTGGATGAACGTTGCGTTAAGCGGCGGCGCCATCAACCTGTCGCCGTGCTGCGCCGTCACCTCGACGAAATAGCCGAGCACGTTGTTGTGGCGGATCTTCAGGCCCTTGACGCCGGTCTCGTCGGCATAGCGCGCCTGCATCGCGGCGACCACGAGCCGCGAGGCGTCGCGGAGATTACGGGTCTCGTCCAGCGCGGCTTCGTAACCTTCACGCACAAATCCGCCGTCGCGCTTGATGAGCGGCAGCGGCTCGGCCAGCGCGCGCTCGAATTCGCGGGCGAGATCGCGCGAAGGGCGGCGCAGCGCGTCCATCGCCGCCAGGAGTTCCGGCGGCAGGTTCTCGATCTGCGACAGCCGCATCAATACCTGATCGGCCGCGATAATGCCGTCGCGCAAACCCGCAAGGTCGCGCGGTCCGCCGCGGCCGACCGACAGCCGCGCCAGCGCACGCGACATATCGGGGGCTGCCCGCAACGCCGTGCGCAGTTCGTCGCGCGCCGCGGCGTCCGCCACCAGCGCCGCGATGGCATCGAGCCGCCGCGCGATCGCGGCGCTGTCCGTAAGCGGCGCCGCCAGCCGTTGCGCCAACAGCCGCGATCCCGCGGCGGTGACGGTGCAGTCGATCGCATCGAGCAGGGAGCCGCGCCGTTCGCCGGACAGCGTGCGTGTCAGTTCAAGATTGGCGCGAGTCGCCGGATCGATCGCCATGGTGGTGCCGGCGGCTTCGCGCGCCGGCGGCGCCAGCGGCGGCCGCTTGCCGACCTGGGTACGGTCGATATAGGTCACGGCGGCGGCGGCGGCGGTGGCTTCGAGCCGCGACATTGCGCTCAAGCCATCCATGGTGGCGACCGCGAAATAATCGCACAGCCGCCGCTCGGCGGTCAGGCTGTCGAACACGTCGCGGGTCAGCGGCGTCACCGCCGGCAATTCGCGTAAGCGCGGCCCCAGTTCGGGATCGCCATAGAGCGCATCGGTGACGATCACCTCGTTCGGATTGATCCGCGCCAGCGTCGCGGCGAGTTCGCCGGTTGCGCATTCGGTGACCATGAATTCCGCGGTGGAAATGTCGATCCAGGCGAGGCCGAGACGGTCACCTCCCGCCGATCCGCGCGAACGCGCCAGCGCCAGCAGATAATTGTTGGTCCTGGCGTCGAGCAGCGTGTCTTCGGTCAGCGTGCCGGGGGTGATCAGCCGCACCACGTCGCGCCGCACCACGCTCTTGTTGCCGCGCGCCCGCGCTTGGGCCGGATCCTCCATCTGCTCGCACACCGCGACGCGGTGGCCGAGCGCGATCAGCCGATGCAGGTAATCGTCGGAGCGTTCCACCGGAACGCCGCACATCGGGATGTCCAGCCCCTGATGCCTGCCGCGCTTGGTCAGCACGATGCCGAGCGCGCGCGAGGCGATTTCGGCGTCATCGAAAAACATCTCGTAGAAATCGCCCATCCGGTAGAACAGCAGCAGGCCCGGGTTGGCGGCTTTGATCTCCAGATACTGTTCCATCATCGGCGTCAGGCGGCCGCCGATCTCCGCGGAGGCTGCGGGGTCGGCGGATGCGGGAATGGTCTGCTGGATGGTCATGGCGGCGGAAATTACAAAGTTTTGGCCGGCGTTCCTATCGGATTGCGGTTGCAATGCACGGTTTTCACCGCCGTTTCCCGCCATCCTGGTCGTGCCAACCCGCGGGCATAACCGCCCTTTCGCAAAAGCACGGTTCCGGCGCAGCCATCAATTGACCTGCCGCGCACCCGCTCTTAAAACTCGCCATCATTCGCTAACCAGACGAAACGCGGCATTCAGGGAGAGATTCAATGGGCGATGTGTTCGTGTGCGATGCCGTGCGGACCCCGATCGGCCGTTTCGGCGGCTCATTGGCCAAGGTGCGCGCCGACGATCTGGCCGCGGCGCCGATCAAGGCGCTGATGGCGCGCCATCCCGGGCTCGACTGGTCGCAGGTCGATGAAGTGTATTTCGGCTGCGCCAACCAGGCCGGCGAGGACAACCGCAACGTGGCGCGGATGGCGCTGCTGCTGGCCGGCCTGCCGGACCAGATCCCGGGGCTGACGCTCAACCGGCTCTGCGCCTCAGGTCTGGATGCCGTGGGTGCGGCAGGCCGCGCCATCCGCGCCGGCGAGATCGACCTTGCAATTGCCGGCGGGGTCGAATCGATGACCCGCGCGCCGTTCGTGATGGGTAAGGCGCCCGAGGCGTTTTCGCGCTCGGCGGATATTTTCGATACCACCATCGGCTGGCGCTTCATCAATCCGCTGATGAAGGCGCAGTACGGCGTCGATGCCATGCCGGAGACCGGCGAAAACGTTGCCGAGGAATTCCAGGTGTCGCGCGCCGATCAGGACGCGTTCGCGATCCGCTCGCAGCAGCGCGCAGGCGCAGCCATCGCGTCGGGCTATTTCGCCGAGGAGATCACGCCGGTAGCGGCGCCCGGCGGCAGAGCGGGACCCATTACCGTCGACAAGGATGAGCATCCGCGTCCCGAAACCACGCTCGAAGGTTTGACGAAACTGAAGCCGATCGTGCGCAATCCCGGCACGGTGACGGCGGGCAATGCCTCCGGCGTCAATGACGGCGCGGCGGCGATGATCCTCGCCTCGGAGGCCGCGGTGAGGAAACATGGCCTGACGCCGCGTGCAAAAATTCTCGGGCTGGCGTCGGCCGCGGTGCCGCCGCGCATCATGGGCATCGGCCCGGTGCCGGCGACGCGCAAGCTGATGGAGCGGCTGGGCCTGAAAATCAGCGATTTCGACCTGATCGAGCTCAACGAAGCGTTCGCCTCGCAGGGTATCGCCTGCCTGCGCCAGCTTGGCGTCAAGGAAGACGCCGATTTCGTCAATCCGCATGGCGGCGCGATCGCGCTCGGCCATCCGCTCGGCATGAGCGGCGCGCGGCTGGCGATGACCGCGGTGCACGGCATGGAAAAGCGCGGCGGCAAACGGGCGCTGGCGACCATGTGCGTCGGCGTCGGCCAGGGCGTTGCAATGGCCATCGAGAAGCTGAACTGAATGTCCGTCATTCCGGGATGCGCCCCTTGGCGCAGGCCCGGAATCCATAAACGCCGATCGTGGTTATGGATTCCGGGCTCGCTCGTTTTACTCGCGCCCCGGAATGACGGTTTTAACAAGGAATCCCGATGACCTTCGCCTATCCTGTCTCGAGTAATGCGGCGCATCCGGCGCGGCTGTCGCCCGGCTATCTCAGCACGTTGAAACGGTCGCCGCAAAAACCGCTCATCATCATGCGCCAGACGCTGTCCGAACTGACCGGTCCGGCCTACGGCCACGAGACGGTGCGCGAGAACGATCACGACCTCACCATGCAGCACGCGGGCGAGCCGATCGGCGAGCGCATCATCGTGCACGGCCATGTGCTGGACGAAGATGGCCGCGGCGTTCCCAACGCGCTGGTGGAACTGTGGCAGGCCAACGCCTGCGGCCGCTACGTGCATGTCGCGGATCAGCACCCGGCGCCGCTCGATCCGAATTTCACGGGCGCCGGCCGCGCGCAAGCCGATCAGGACGGCTATTACAAATTCATCACCGTGAAACCCGGCGCCTATCCCTGGGGCAACCATCACAATGCGTGGCGGCCCGCGCATATCCATTTCTCGGTGTTCGGCCACGCCTTCGTCTCGCGGCTGGTGACGCAGATGTATTTTCCCGGCGATCCGCTGTTCGAGTTCGACCCGATTTTCAACTCGGTGCCGGACGAAAAGGCGCGGATGCGGATGGTCTCACACTTCGATCTGGACAACACCCAGCCGGAATGGGCGCTGTGCTACCGCTTCAACATCGTGCTGCGCGGGCGCGACGCCACGCCGATGGAGACGAAATAGTGCAGGCCGCAACAAAGGGAGTCACGCCGTCGCAGACCGTCGGTCCGTTCTTCGCCTATGGCCTGACCTCGAACGGCAAATACGACTGGAACGACGCCTTTACCAATGACCTGGTTACGCCGGATGCGGCAGGCGAACGCATTCGCATCGTCGGCCGGGTATTCGACGGCGACGGCGCGCCGGTGCCGGATGCCATGCTGGAGATATGGCAGGCCGATGCGCAGGGACGTTTTGCCGATCCGCAGGACAAGCGCGCGGTTTCCAATGCCGCGTTCAGAGGTTTCGGCCGCTGCGGCACCAGTGCCGGCGGCGAATATTCATTCGATACCGTCAAGCCGGGTGCGGTGCCGGACCCCGACGGCAGACCGCAAGCGCCGCATATCCTGCTGGCGATCTTCGCCCGCGGCATGCTGCTGCAGCTCTATACGCGGATTTATTTCGACGGCGAGGCAGGCAACGCAGCCGATTCCGTGCTGGCGCTGGTGCCGGCGGATCGTCGCGCCACGCTGATCGCGGCGCGCGAGACGGGCAATGGCGGCGCCGTGTATCGCTTCGACATCCGGCTGCAGGGCGACGGCGAGACGGTGTTTTTCGACGTTTGAGAATCGTGCAGGGGCGTCGCAACTCTCTTGTATGCGCATTTGCGGGCTTGACCCTACGGGATGCACACATCCCGGCCGTCCTTGCCGGGCTTGACCCGGCAATCCATCCGCCTCGAAAACGACTCTTCCGAAGCTGGATCGATACGCGGGTCAAGCCCCGCGTATGACGAAATCTGTGAATCCAGCAGGGCTTGCCCCGGCATCCATGTCGTGCCTGCTGCTCAAAAAGCAAGCCGTGGATGCCCGGCACGAGGCCGGGCATGTCGATGCAGGCCTGGCCTGCGCCTACTCCATCACCGCGGCATGCTCCGGCGCTTGCGCCTGCCTGCGCAGCGCGGCTTTGGTCGAGCCGATCATGACGGCGAGCGGGATGGCGCACAGCGTGACGATCATTACCAGTTGATAGTCCAGCGAGAATGCGATGATCTGCGACTGCATGCCGACCATCGCATCGGCCAGGGCGCGGCCGGCGTCGGTGCTAAGGTCGATCAGGCTGCGCACGTCCGGCATCTGCAGCGCCGGGTTGAACGGATTGATGTGCTCGGACAGGACAGCGTAGGTCCGCCGCGACCCCTCGGTCAGTTGCGCGATCACCACCGAAATGCCGATCGAACTCGCGACGTTGCGCAGCAGGGTCAGCATCGAGGTGCCGTCGGTGCGCAGATGATTGGGCAGGGTCAGGAACGCCACCGTGCTCAGCGGCACGAACACCAGCCCAAGGCCGAACCCCTGGATGATGCTGAGCACCACGATCTCCGGCACGCCGGTCTGGTCGGTCCATCCGGTCATGAAGAACAGCGAGCCGGCCATCAGAAGGAGCCCGCCGATGATCAGCATGCGCGCCTCGATATGCTTCATCACCCGGCCGACCAGCATCATGGCGACGAAGGTGCCGCAGCCGCGCGTCGCGAGCAGAAGCCCTGCGGTGATGATGGGATAGCCGATGACGTTCTGCAAATAGGGCGACGACAGCGCCATGGTCGAGAACAGCACCAGCCCCATCACCGCCATGAACACGCAGCCGCCGACGAAGTTCCGGTCCTTGAAGATCGCGAACTGGATGAACGGCTTTGCGGTCGTGAAGGAATGGGCGAAGAAGTAGTAGAACCCGGCGACCGAGACGATCATCTCGGCGATGATCTCGTTGGATTCAAGCCAGCCGAGCTGTTCGCCGCGGTCCAGCGCAACCTGCATCGCGCCGATGCCGATCGCCAGCGCGATGAAGCCGAACCAGTCGAAGCGCAGCTCCAGATCCTTTCTGGTCTCGTCCATGAACACCGCCAGGCCCGCCACCGTGAAGATGCCGAACGGCAGGTTGACGAAGAACACCCAGTGCCAGGAATAGGTTTCGGTCAGCCACGCACCCAAGGACGGCCCCATGATCGGGCCCATCATCACGCCCATGCCCCAGATCGACATCGCCTTGGCGCGCTCCTGCAGCGAGTAGGAATCCAGCATCACCGCCTGCGACAGCGGCACCAGCGCCGCGCCGAACACGCCCTGCAGCAGGCGGAACAGCACCATCTGGTTGATGTCCTGCGCCAGCCCGCACAGCACCGAGGCTAACGTGAATCCGGCGGAGCAGACGATGAAGATACGTTTGCGCCCGAAACGGTTGGCGATCCAGCCCACCGGCGCGGTCATGATGGCGGCGGCGACGATGTAGGAAGTCAGCACCCAGTTGATCTGGTCCTGCGACGCCGACAGCGATCCCTGCATGTAGGGAAGTGCGACGTTGGCGATGGTGGTGTCGAGCGCCTGCATGATGGTGGCGGTCATGGCGCAGATCGTCACCATGTTCCGGCGCAGGCCGGGAACCGCAGCCGGCGGTGCAGGCGTGGTCATTCCATCAGTCCCGCTGCCTTGCCAGCGCGGGCGAGCCGAACAATCCGGCCAGCGAGCGGCGATGATTGGTATCGATCGACACGTAGGAGCTCATGCCGGCCTTGAGCCGCTGCACCATCTGGTCATTGGCGTCGAAATAGATCCGCACCGGGACGCGCTGTACCACCTTGACGAAGTTGCCGGTGGCATTCTGCGGCGGCAGGATCGCAAACTGCGCGCCGGTGCCGGGACTCAGCGAGCCGAGGGTCGCCTTGAACACGTGATCGGGAAAGGCGTCGACCTCGACCGTGACCGGCTGGCCGGGCGCCACATATGTGAAGTCGGATTCCTTCGGATTGGCGTCAACCCAGGGCTTCGAGATGTCGATGACGGAAAACACCGGGGTGCCGGCCGCGACGAAGCGGCCGAGCTGGATGGCGTCGACCTGCGTGGCGGTGCCGTTCATCGGCGCGCGAACGGTTGTATGGTCGAGATTGCGCTGCGCCTGGTCGAGCGCGGCCTTGGCCTGGGCATAGGGCGGGAACTGTTCCAGCGGCAGGTCGGCCTTGCCGAGCAGCTGGTTCTTCGCCGTCGACATCTGCTGCCGCAGGTACTCCTGTTGCGCGCTGGCGGTCACAAGGGCGTTGGCGGCGTTGTCGAGATCGAGCTGCGAGCCGACATTGTTCTTCACCAGCGAGGTCTTGCGCTCGACGTCGCGCCGTTTCAGGTCGACGCCTTGCTGCGCGAGATCGATCATCTGGCCGTAGATCTGCAGGTTGCTCTTCAAATTGTCGTAGCTGGTTCTTGCCGTTGCCAGATTGGCCTCGGCCTGCTGCACCGCCAGCCGGAACGGCACCGGATCGATCTCGAACAGTGTGTCGCCCTCGCGGACCTGCTGGCCCTCGCGCACCACCACTTTTTCGATGTTGCCGGAGATGTCCGGCGTGATCAGCACCTTCTGGGCGCCGACATAGGCGTCGTCGGTGGTCACGTAGCGGCCGCCGTTTAGATAGACCGTCAGCCCGCCGAACATCGCGACCAGCGGCAGCACGACCAGCAGCAGGAACCGGCGATACCTGCGTAATCCCGCCAACAGCGGCGCTCGGGGCTGCGTGGCGGCCGTCGCGCCGGGTTGCAGCGGCGCCTTTTGATCGGCGGGGAATTTAAGTACGGGATCAGCCATAGCGCTGTTCTTTCTTTTGCGTTTCTTCGTTCGCAGTCTGGATCGCGTTGCGGACATTTTCCTTGATGGTTTCCAGATTGCCGAGCAGGCGCTGCGCGTCGGCCGAGCCGATGCCCTGCAGCGCAGTTGCGGTGAGTTCGGAGCGCAGCCCGGCCAGCTTGCCGAGCAGCGGGCGTGCCGCCTTGCGCAAATAGAGCCGGTTCACACGACGATCGGCGTCGTCGCCGCGGCGTTCGATCCAGCCGTTCTCGCACAGCCGGTCGACCAGCCTTGTCAGAGTAATGGGCTGCATTTCCATCTGTTCCGCAAGTTCGGTTTGTTTCAGGCCTTCGGCGCGTTCGACTTTGGCCAGCACGGCCCATTGCGCGCGGGTAATGCCGTAACGCGCGGCCTGGCGGTCGGCATAGGCCCGTACCAGCCGCTGCACCTCGCCGAGCGTAAACAGCAGGTTCACATCCACGCAACCGCGGGCCATTTGTGGTGGTCTCCATAAGCTTATGATATTATAAGCTTGCTTATGAACTCTTCGAGGCGGCATTTTGACATGCTTGGACTGTGCGCCGTGCATGCCGGGGCGGTCGCCCGTTGTAGGAGCCCGCAAAAAAGCCGCGCGGAACCGCCGCAAACGCGCTACATCCAGCGGCATGACCGCGACCAGACCGACGTTCCCCACCCCGGACCATGACCACGACCGCTGCGCCGCAGACGCGATCCGCCACGCCGAACAGGTATGCGCGGGACGGGCGCAGAAATTCACGGCGATCCGCCGCAACGTCCTGCAGGTGCTGCTGTCGAGTCATCGCCCGCTCGGCGCCTATGAGGTGATCGACGCGCTGGCGAAATCGATGCCGCGGCCGGCGCCGATCACGGTGTATCGCGCGCTGGATTTCCTGATGGAGAACGGCCTCGTTCACCGCATCGAAAGCCGCAACGCGTTCCTTGCCTGCGCGCATGATCACGATGCGGCGGCAATGGTTGCTTTCCTGATCTGCGAGCGCTGCGGTTCGGTCGGCGAAATTCCGGCCGCTCCGATGGCGCAGAGCCTGAACGACGCCGCGCGCTCGACCGGCTTTATGCCGAAGCTGTCGGTGGTCGAGATCACCGGCAGCTGCGCGCATTGCCTGAGGGCCGGCTGAATTTTTCCATTGGGGCATGATCTTTTCCGGAAGGACCGGACACCACTTTTCGAATCACGCCTGCAACAGCACGGCGCCAAGCCGGCCAACGAGGATCGATGCCTTCCAATCAAACCAATGCCGCGCGTCCCCTAAGCCCCGGCGCGGTCGCGCTGATGCTGCTGTTGTGCCTGAGCTGGGGCTTCAATCAGGTCGCGGTAAAACTGACGCTTCCCGACATTCCGCCGCTGCTGCAGGCAACCATCCGCTCCGCCGGCGCGATCCTGGTGCTGCTGGTGATCGCGCGGCTGCGCGGCGTGAAAATGTTCGAACGCGACGGCACGCTGCGCGCGGGGCTATGCGCGGGCGTCATCTTCGGCTTCGAATTCGTACTGATCTATCGCGGCCTGTTCCTGACCTCGGCCACGCGCGCGGTGGTGTTTCTCTACACTGCGCCGTTCTTCGTGGCGCTCGGCTCCTATGTGTTTCTCGGCGAGCGGCTGCGCGCCTCGCAATGGGGCGGGCTGGCGCTGTGCTTTGCCGGCGTGGCGCTCGCGATCGGCGTTCCCCAGGCCGACGTCGACGCCAACGTGCTGCTGGGCGACCTGATGATCGTCGGCGGCGGCGCGCTGTGGGCGGCCACGACGCTGATCGTCAAGACCACGGCGCTGCTCGAGGCGCCCGCCGAAAAAGGCCTCGGCTATCAGGTGGCGTTGTCGATCCCGATTCTGGGCCTGGCGGCCTGGATTTCCGGCGAAACCATCGCGAAGTTTCCCGGCGTGCTGGCGCTCTCGCTGATGGTCTATCAGGCGGTCTGGGTGGTCGGATTGACGTTTTTGCTGTGGTTTTCGCTGGTCAAAACCTATTCCGCCAGCAAATTGTCGGCTTTTACCTTTATCACCCCTTTGTTTGGCGTGATCGCTAGCTATTTCATCATGCACGACACCTTGACGCCGGTATTCGGCGCCGCGGCGCTGCTGGTGATCGCCGGGCTGTATCTGGTTAACCGGCCGAGCCCGGCCGCTCCGGTCACCATTGATCCATTGCTGAATGTCACAAAAACCTGATATTCGAGGCCCATGAACAAGCTCGAAAAACCGCTTCAAACCGACGTCGCAGGCCCCCGGGCCCGGCACAGAACCACGCAGGTCATGGTCGGCGACGTCGCCGTCGGCGGCGGCGCACCGATCGTGGTGCAGTCGATGACCAATACCGACACCGCCGACATCGCCGGCACGGTGGAACAGATCGCGGCGCTGGCGCGGGCGGGCTCCGAGCTGGTGCGCATCACGGTGGACCGCGACGAGGCCGCGGCCGCGGTGCCGCACATCCGCGACGCCCTGCGCAAGCGCGGCATTACCACGCCGCTGATCGGCGATTTCCATTACATCGGCCACAAGCTTCTGGCCGAGCATCCGGCCTGCGCGGAAGCGCTGGACAAGTACCGCATCAATCCCGGCAATGTCGGCTTCAAGAACAAGCGCGACACCCAGTTCACCGACATCGTCGAAATCGCATTAAAGAACAACAAGACGGTGCGGATCGGCGCCAATTGGGGTTCGCTGGATCAGGAATTGCTGACCAGGCTGATGGACGAAAATGCGCTGCTCCCCGAGCCGAAGGATGTCCGCGCGGTCACGCGCGAGGCGATGGTGCAGTCGGCCCTGCTGTCGGCGGCGCGCGCCGAGGAGATCGGCCTGCCGAAGAACCGCATGATCCTGTCGGCGAAAGTCTCCGCGGTGCAGGACCTGATCGCGGTCTACAGGGAACTCGCGGCGCGTTCGGATTATGCGATCCATCTCGGTCTCACCGAGGCCGGCATGGGCTCGAAGGGCATCGTCGCCTCGGCCGCCGCGCTCGGTATTCTGCTGCAGGACGGCATCGGCGACACCATCCGGATTTCGCTCACCCCCGAGCCCGGCGGCGACCGCACGCTGGAAGTGCAGGTCGCGCAGGAATTGCTGCAGACCATGGGCTTCCGCACCTTCGTGCCGCTGGTGGCGGCGTGCCCGGGCTGCGGCCGCACCACCTCGACCACGTTCCAGGAACTGGCGCGCTCGATCCAGGATTTCATCCGCGACGAGATGCCGGCCTGGAAGACGCGCTATCCCGGCGTCGAATCGCTCAACGTCGCGATCATGGGCTGCATCGTCAACGGCCCCGGCGAATCCAAGCATGCCGACATCGGCATCTCGCTGCCCGGTACCGGCGAAACCCCGGCAGCCCCGGTGTTCGTCGACGGCAAGAAGTTCAGGACCTTACGCGGGCCGAATATCGCCACCGAGTTCAAGGCGATGGTGATCGACTATATCGATCAGCGCTATGGCGCGGGCGACAAGGTGCCGGCAGATGCCGTGACGGCGGCGCAACAGACGGACCCGGTCAGCACGCCAGCGTGCTGACCTGACCACTCTTCCCGTAAGCCAGGATCGCGTGGTCGCGCGTAACCAGCGTTGCGCCGAGATCGCGCGCGGTCGCCAGCAGAATGCGGTCGGCGGGATCGCGCGGCGGGTTGCCCGGCAGGAACGAGGCCGCGACCAGGATGTCGGGCGACATTTCGGCGAGCTGCATCCCGGGTGTCGCGAGCACGCGCGCGAACCAGCGCTGCGGCGTGGCGCTGAGACCAATACGATTGCGCGAGACGAGCAGGCCGATTTCCCACGCGGTGATCGACGACACCAGCAGAGGCGTGTCGTCGCGATATGCCGCTTCAATGGCGGCTGCGGCCTTCGGCGCGAGCGGTTTGTCCTCGAATAGCCAAATCACCGCGTGCGTATCGAGGAGGAGCGGCGGCATCGGTCACCGTACGTCCGGTCCATACTTCCTATCCACCAGGTCGGCCCACGCTGGATCGGCCGGTTCGGTCAGATCGACTCCGGGCGGTATGTGGACCATCCCCTTGAGCGCGCCGCGGGCCGGGTGGCGGCCTTCCCTGGCGGCGTAGGGCTTCAAGGCCGCCTCGGCGAAGCCGGCGCTGGCGTCACTGGCCTTGACGGCGCGGCGAAACACCAGCCTGCGCGCGTCCATGTCCACCTGCGCGCTCTCGAAGCCGGCATCGAGCCAGACCTTGGTCATGACGTTGTTGGACGGGTTGTTGCTCCACCAGGCGCGCTGATGCTGCGCTTTCGGCGGCAATTTCACCCCGGTGATCTTCTCGATGTCGCGGAATGTCAGCGGCACTTCCCGGGTGCGCTGCCGTCGCAGGAACGCGCCAAGATTTTCATATTTTCCCATCGCGTCGGGCTCCACCTACACACAGTGTACAACACTGTGTGTATGAATTCCATAGCAGGCGTGGCGATGGTTCAGCATTGACCCAGGTCCGCGCGCTGGCCGCGACCGGGAGCGCCCTTCCGTATCGCGTCATGCGCGGGTCAAGCCCGCGTATGACGGGATGTGTGAATGCAGTAGGGACGAGCCCGGCCATGACGTAGAAAGCGCTGCCCGGCACAAGGCCGGGCATGACGGGATGTGTGCACCCGGTAGGGTCAAGCCCGGACATGACGAGTCTCGTGTCCGGGGTGCGATGCGGCATTCCGAGGCGATACGCGGCATCGCGACGATGCCGCTTTGCAAACGTCGCTCCGATCCGCGTCAGAGACGCGTACCGCCTCACAGCGGCATTTTCCGATATTCCCGGTTGGCAAGGCTCGCCTCCTCCAAATCCAAATCACGTTCGATCCGCCGCCGTGTCTCGTCGGTGATCTTGCCGTCGCGCAACAGCCTGTGGATGAACTTGCGCTCCGAGCCGATCAGTTCCCTCGTCAGGGAGGTGCCCGTCGCCGATACGTCGTGGCCATCCGGATCGAACGTATCCGGCAACTGATTGGCGCGGGTCTCGTGCCGTGCCCGCAGCAATTTCACCACCTCGTCGGACAGTTCGCGGTCGTCGGTCATGGCGTCGAGCGATTGCAGCGCCGCAGCAAGCGCCTCGCGCCGCGCCGATATCTCCTGTTCGTGCTCGGCGACGTGTTCGTCGCGGCCGGTCTCCGCAACCCCGAGCCATCGCACCACCAGCGGCAGGCTCGATCCAAGCCCGACCAGGGTGATGAAAATCACGCCGAAACTGACGAACAGGATCAGATCGCGGTAGGGAAATCCCTCGCCGCCGGGAAGCGTGAACGGCAGCGCCAGCGCCGCCGCCAGCGATACCGCACCGCGCACGCCGGTAAAGGCGATCACGAACACGTTGCGCCACGAAGGATACGGATCGCGCGCGCGCAGGCGCTTGTTCAGGAATCGCGGCAGATAGGTCGCGGGATAGACCCAGGCGAAGCGCGCAACGATGATGATGGCCGCGACGACGACGGTGGCGAACAGGATATCGTCGAGCGGAAACGCTTTCGATTTCTCGTATAACAACCGGATCTGGAATCCCGTCAGCAGGAACAGCAGCCCTTCGATCAGGTAGATCACCAGGTCCCAGAAGAAGATCCCCTGCAGCCGGGTTGCAGAAGAGATCAGCAGCGGTCCGTTCCAGCTGATGTAGAGGCCGCAGGCGACGGTGGCGATCACGCCGGAGCCGCCGAAATGCTCGGGAATCCAGTAGGCGACATAGGGCGTGATCAGCGACAGCGTGATCTCCACCTGCGGGTCGCGGGCCCGGTGACGCATGCGCAGGCTTACCCAGCCGATCGCCGCCCCGAACAGAATTTCGCAGATCACAATCGCGAAAAACGTGCCGGTTGCTCGCGGCAGCGAAAACACGCCGGTGCTGATGGCGGCCACCGCGAAGCGGTACAGGATCAGCGCGGTGGCGTCGTTCGCCAGACCCTCGCCTTCGAGCACCACCAGGATTCGGCGCGGCAGCCCGAGCTTGCGCGCGATCGCGAGCGGCGCCACGACGTCGGGGGGTGCGACGATGGCGCCGAGCAGGAAGCCGACACTCCACGGCAATCCGATCAGCACATGGGTTGCCGCGGCGACGGCGCAGGCGGTGAAGATCACGCAGCCGACCGACAGCAGCGTGATCAGCCGCAGGTTCGAGCGAAACTCGCGCCAGCTCATTGCGACGCTGGCCGAATAGATCAGCGGCGGCAGCACCACCAGCAACACCAGTTCGGGCGGCAGTTCCAGCGACGGCATGCCGGGCACGAAGGCCAGCGCGATGCCGCTCAGCAGCAGCAGGATTGCCGGCGCAACGTTGATCCGCCGCGCCAGCAGCGCGACCCCCGCGAGCACGGCGAGCAGGATCAGGAAAATCTGGAATTTGGCTTCCACGCTTTCAAATTCGCTCGGAAGCGCCGTCAGGTCAATGCGTTAGGCCGGCGCTTGCCTGCGCGGCAGGCGGCCTCGGCCGGTCCGCTGAACAGACATGAAATGGCCGGCTCGCCTGTGATCACGCTCACAATGGGCGCCATGACTTCGGCTATGCCGGCGTCCGTGCCCGCGTGGGGCTCCTGAAGCGTCCGAATCGACGCCCGCTATCGATGTCGCAATTCGCCAGCGCAGGCCATGCGCGCTTTGTCGCAGGATTCGCCTCAAACCGCACTCGCGGCGATATTGACCATCAGCGCCACCAGCGCGGTGTTGAAGACGAACGAGATGATACCATGCACGGTCGCGGTGCGGCGGATGATCTTGCTGGTGACGCCCACGTCGGACACCTGCGCGGTCATTCCGATCACGAACGAAAAATATACAAAATCCCAGTAATCGGGCTTTTCATCCTCATGGCCGGATGGAAAATCCAGGCCACCGGGCCTGTCGCCGCGATAATATTCGTGGGCGTAGTGCAGCGCAAAGGTAGTATGCACCGCTGCCCATGACAGCGCGATGGTTGCGGTCGCCAGCGCCAGTTCAGGCGAACTGCGATGCTGGTCGTCGAGGCCGAAGATGATCGCGACTATGCTGGCGAAGGCGCCGAGCGCCGTCACCAGCAGGATCAGGAAGCGGCCGTCGTCCTGCAGAATGGCATTGTGGCGGATGTGCGCGAGCCCGCTGCGCATGACCAGCGCGTAGACGAGCACCAGATACAGGGCGACGAAAATGTCCCAGCCGATCAGGAGCCGCGTCACCAGCCGCAATGATCCCGGCAGCAAGAAGAACGCCGTAATGCCGAGCGCGATGGAAACGAAGGTGCGGCGCCGCGCATAGACGAGCCGGGCCGGCCTCGACATTTTCCTGAAGCGGGCAAGGAAGGGATCCTCGGCGTCCTTGCTGGCCATGTGGGCTTTCAGTTCTTGCGTTCGGCGACGAACCGCGCGGCGGCGCGCAGGACGTCGCCCCCGGCGCCGAACATCGAGAGCGCGGAATCCGCTTTTGCCAGCAGATCGCGGACGCGCTGTCTGGCGCCGTCCACGCCAAGCTGGGTCACGAAGGTGGTTTTGCCGAGCGCCGCATCGGCGCCGGCGGGCTTGCCGAGCGCTGCTGCGTCGCCCTCGACGTCGAGCAGGTCGTCGGCGATCTGGAAGGCCTCGCCGAGCGCGCGGCCGTAATCGTCAAGCGCCTGATATTGCTGCCGGGTGGAGCGGCCGAGTATGGCGCCCGCGATGCAGCCGAAGCGCAACAGCGCGCCGGTCTTCATCTGCTGCAGGCGCGCGACATCGACCGGTTCGCGGTCGCCGAAGCGGCCTTCGCCGGCAAGATCAAGCATCTGTCCGCCGACCATGCCGCCGACGCCTGACGCACGCGCCAGTGCCCGTGCCAGCAACAGCCGGACGTCGGCATCGTCGTGAATCTCGTCGCGGGTGATGATGTCGAAGGCAAGCGTCAACAGGCCGTCGCCGGCCAGGATCGCGGTGGCGTCATCGGTTTTCTTGTGCAGCGTCGGGCGGCCGCGCCTGAGATCGCTGTTGTCCATCGCCGGCAGATCGTCATGGATCAGCGAATAGCAGTGAATGCATTCCAGCGCGGCCCCGGCCAGCAGCGCTGCTTCGCGGGGCACGCCGAACAGCGCCGAGCTCTCGACCACCAGAAACGGCCGCAATCGTTTGCCGCCGCCGAGCGACGAATAACGCATCGCGTCCATCAACCGTTTCGGACGGGCGATTTCGTCCGCCAGCAGCGCATCGGATAAAAGCCGGTCGAGCAGGGCTTCGGTTTCCTCCGCGGTCCGGTCCAGTCGGCAGGCGAAGTCGGCGGATGCGGTCGTCATCAAAAGCAGCTCCGGATCAAAGTCGGCGGGACAATCGTTCATGGCACCGGCTTCGTCAATTCCGGCCGCGTTCGGGGGCACGGCCGCTGCTGCCTTGAAAAGCACAACGATATCCCGGACACATCGGGCCATAGCGTATCGCTCCGGAACTGGAATCCCGCCCTTGCGCATCGTCCGCAACCTGTTCGTGGCCGTGCTGCTGGTTGTGCTGCTGCCGTACCTCGTGGCGCCGCTGTATCGCGCCGGCCACCCGGTTTCGACGCTGATGGCGTGGCGCTGGCTCACGGGCGCGCCGGTGTCGCGGCAGTGGATTGATCTGGCCGCGATGTCTCCAGCGCTGCCGCGTTCGGTAGTGGCCTCGGAAGATGCAAAATTCTGCAGTCACCACGGCATCGATTGGAATGCGCTGCGCGACGTGCTCGACGACGCGGAGGACGGCGAGGTGACGCGCGGCGGCTCCACCATCACCCAGCAGGTCGCGAAAAACCTGTTCCTGTGGCAGGGCCGAAGCCTGCTCCGCAAGGCGCTGGAGTTTCCGCTGGCGCTATGGATCGATCTGGTACTGCCGAAGCAGCGGATCCTGGAAATTTACCTGAATATCGCCGAACTGGGACCGTCGGGGCAATTCGGCGTGCAGGCCGGCTCGACCTACGCCTTCGGCCGCCCGGCCTCCGGCCTCGCGCCGCGCGAAGCGGCGCTGCTGGCGGCTATCCTGCCCAATCCTGTGGCCCGCAGCGCGCGCAACCCCGGGCCCGGCGTGCGCCGTCTGGCAGGAACCTACATGGTGCGCGCCCAGGCCGCCGAACTGAAGCGTTGCTGGGTCGAAAATCGCGCTTTTTGAACTGATTTCGCTTATTTTGAACCTAGCTTTGGGGCATCCCATCCTCTATAAGCGCGGCCTTATCGGCATATCCGCCCGCGCGACCGCCGGGCCGTCCGCTTCGGACGATGCCGCCGACGCACCTGCAAGGACCTTTCGACATGGCCGTTCCGAGAAGAAAAACATCGCCGTCGCGGCGAGGCATGCGCCGCTCGGCGGATGCCATAAAGAAGCCGACCTACGCCGAGGACAAGGATTCCGGCGAGCTGCGCCGTCCGCATCACCTCGATCTGAAAACCGGCATGTACAAGGGCCGGCAGGTTCTGAAGGCCAGCAAAGAATCCTGACGCCGGCTCGAGCCGCGAAAGACCTTGCCGATGTCGATGATCGGTTTCCCGCTGCTTCTGATCCCGCTCGCGATCTGCAACATCATCCTGTTCCTGATGCCCGGCGTCTCGTTCGTGACGCCGCTGGTGACGCTGGCATTGATGTCCGGCGTTGCGTGGCCGGTGACGCTGAGCGACGTGCTGATCGCGCTTGGCATCCTGCTGTTGCTGTTCGAGGTCATCAAGGGCGCGCGGCCTGGCTCGAAGTATTTCATGGACCACCTGCTGTCGCTGGTGGTGTTCGCAGGCGCCGCCGCGGAATTCGTGATGCTGCCGCAGTTCGGGACCTCGACTTATTTTTTGCTGACGATGCTGGCGTTGGTGGATTTCCTGTCGGGCATCGCGCTGCGGACGCGGCGCAACGCCCGTCTCGCCGCAGTCGACGCGCCGGTTTCCAGAAGCGGGCAGCAACGCGATATCGAAGCGCCGCAGCCTCGGTTCGATCCAGACCCTGCGCCGCAGGTGCCGCCAACCACCGTCGCGGAAGCGGTGCTGCCCGACCGCTCTGAACCGGCAACTCCGCACCCCGTCGATATCGTCAGGACGTCGTCGGACACCCGGTCGCCGGGATTACAGCCCAACGACGGCGCGCATCCCGCCTCGGACGCGCCGCTGCGGTGACGTCCGGCGCCGTTTCGGTATTCGCCGGGACGGCTCGCGAGGATATATCAGACCACTTGCCGCATTCGGGTGCCCGGCAGGGCCATGGTCCGGTTTTGACCGGCGACGGACCGGTAGGCCGCCTGCACATCCGCAGGCGCGGCCCGTCGCAATACGCGCGTCTGCGGGCTCTGTTGCGACATCGCGATCAGATGAGTTACGAAGGACGGATCAGGCCGTGTCAGGCCGTGGGCGACCGCTGCGAGCCGGCGTGGGCCGGCAACAATCGGGACTAAGGCGACACTTGCAGCCCTGGTCGGGGCATCGCCGACGCTCGGCGCATGATATGGCCCGCCGCGGCCGCTCCGGTTGAGGTCGATCAGCATCGAAAATCCAGATCCCTGTCTCGTTTCGGGACATCGCGCCCCTCGGTAATCACATCATGGCAAGCCCCATGCCGCGTCCGGCGCGGCCGGCTCGATCGGGTTTCAAGAGCCCTGAACCGGACTTTTGAATTGCTTAGGGAGTTTTGCCTAGGGTCGGCGGTCCAATACGGATTATCATCCGGTCGAGAATCACCCGGCGTCCCGAAACGAGGCGACTTTGACATCCGTCCCTCCGCAAGCCTCCAGCATTCTCGCCTGTCTCGGCCAGGCCGCTTTTGTCTGGGACATCGCGAGTGACGCGATTCGCTGGACCGACCACCTGGCCTCGATTTTTCCGGACATCCCGTCGGCGTCGCTGGCCACGGGAAGTGAATTCTCGAAAATGATCGAACCGAGGCGCTCGATCCGGACCGACGCGCTGACCGGCTCGTCGGCCGCGGATCGCGGCGCCGGGGTAGCTTACCGGATCGAATATGGCGTGCGCGCCATTACGTCCGCCGCGGTGCTGTGGATCGAGGAATCCGGCTGCTGGTTCGCCGGCGCCGATGGCAGGCCGGCGCAGGTCCAGGGCATCGTGCGCATCGACAACGAGCGCCACGCCCGCGAAGAGCAGCTCGTGAAGCTGTCGCGGCACGATCCGCTGACGGGCGAACTCAACCGCACCCATCTGGTCGCTTCATTGGCCGAAGCGATCGAAGAAGCCATGCGATTTCGTTCGTCCTTTGCCTTTATGCTGATCGGTATCGATCATCTGGCGCGAATCAACGACGCGTTCGGCTTCGATGTCGCCGATCAGGTGATATCCGTCGTGGCAAAACGCATTCGCGTGCGCCTGCGCGGCGGCGACGTGCTCGGACGTTTCTCGGGCAATAAATTCGGCCTGGTGCTGAAGAACTGCACGGTCGATGACATGAATGTCGCCGCCGAGCGGTTCCTGGCAGGCATTCGCGATGACATTGTACCGACCAAGTCCGGCCCGGTGTCGGTTACGGCCTCGATAGGCGCGGTCAGCGTGCCGCGTTACGCGCGTAGCGCCGAGGAGGCGGTCAATCGCGCGCAGGAAACACTGGATACGGCAAAACGCCGCCGCGCGGGCTCGTTCCTGGCATGGCGGCCGAATGTCGAGCGCGACGCCCAGCGCCGCGTCAATATTCGCGTCACCGACGAGATCGTCACCGCGCTCAACGAGCGCCGCATCGTGATGGCGTTCGAGCCGGTGGTCGACGCGCGCACGCGCGACCCCGCATTCCATGAATGCCTGGTCCGCATGCAGCAGGATGACGGACAGTTTCTGCTGGCGCCGGATATCGTGCCGGTGGCGGAGAAGCTCGGCCTGATCCGCCTCGTCGATCATCGCGTGCTTGAACTCGTGGTCAGCGAACTGGCGGCCGCGCCCGCCGTGCAGCTCAGCCTCAACATTTCGCCGGCTACCACGATGGATCCGGACTGGTGGGCTTCCATCGAATCGCTGATGCGCGCGCATCCCGGCGTCGCCGAGCGGCTGATCGTCGAAATCACCGAAACCGTTGCGATCCAGGATATCGACGACGTCCGCGGCTTCGTCACGCGGTTGAAGAATTTCGGCAGCCGGATCGCGATCGACGATTTCGGCGCCGGTTACACGTCGTTCCGGAATTTACGCAGGCTCGGCGTCGATATCGTGAAAATCGATGGCGCGTTCGTGCAGAATATCGCGCAGTCGGCCGACGATCGCTCCTTCGTGCAGACGCTGATCGATCTGGCCCGCCGGCTTGGGATCAAGACCGTCGCCGAGTGGGTGCAGGACGAGGAGGCGGCCGCGATGCTGCGTGACTGGGGCTGCGATTACATCCAGGGGCGGCTGATCGGTCTCGCGTCATCGCATCGGCCGTGGCATCTGCAGGATGCGGCTGCGGTGCTTCCGGCGGCGGGCTGAATACTCATGTCGTCCCGGCGAAGACGGGGACCCATACGCCCAGGGTTTTCAACTGGAATGAGATGTTGAAACGCACGTCATGGAACCGCGTGCATGGTGTCATGGGTCTCCGTCTTCGCGGAGACGCGACAAAGACTACTCGCTCTTCGGTTCTTTCGACATCCGCTCGAGGCGGTCCTGCATCTCTTTCATCTGGCGGCGCAGATCGTCGATGTTGCCGGCGTCGGCGGCCTGTTCGATGGCGACCTTGTCCGCTTCGGCGGCGGAGTTTCCGCCGCGCGGCGGCACGAACGGCTTGAACATCGAAAACGTCTGCTGAAACAATTCCATGTTGCGGCGAACATGCTCTTCCAGCGGCGCGAACGGCGTCATGCTGAACGTGTTCGTCATCTGCTTGCGGAACTTTTCCTGCTCGCGGGTCAGCATGTCGATCGACTGCTCGAGATATTTCGGCACCACCATCTGCATGCTGTCGCCATAAAACCGGATCAACTGGCGCAGGAAGGTGGTCGGCAACAGATTTTGTCCGGCCTTGTTTTCCTGTTCGAAGATGATCTGGGCCAGCACCGAACGGGTGATGTCGTCGCCGGTCTTGGCGTCATAGACCAGGAAATCCTCGCCCGACTTGACCATCGCCGCCAGGTCTTCGAGTGTGACGTAGGTGCTGGTACCGGTATTATAGAGCCGCCGGTTCGCATATTTCTTGATTGTCGTAGGTGTTTCTGATTTCGCCATGGGCTCACACAACTGTACCGGGGACAAGGAACCCGAAGGCATCGCCGAAGGGTTTCGAACAGCGCATCGCAGCAAAGTAAGCATTTTCAACGGGGTTCGGCTACCGTTTTGTGTGCCACGGTTAATTGCAGAGCCTCAGTATCGCTCCGGAATCTGCCAAAACGGCAACGAGGTGCGCGACGGGGTGCTTTCGCCTCTTGGTAGATTGACACGCCCTGCCTAGGTTAACAGGATAGGATAAGACAGGTCCCACCCCAGCGGACGCCGTCCAAACAGCGCCCAAGAACTAAAACAGGAGATGTCCATGTCAGACGATGTCGTAATCGTCAGCGCCGCCCGCACCCCGGTCGGAAGTTTCAACGGCGCGTTCGCCACCATGCCGGCCCATGATCTCGGCGCGATCGCCATCAAGGCTGCGCTGGAGCGCGGCGGCATCGAGCCCGCGCGGGTTTCCGAGGTCATCATGGGCCAGATCCTGACCGCGGCCCAGGGCCAGAACCCGGCCCGCCAGGCCTCGATCGCCGCCGGCATTCCGGTCGAAAGCCCGGCCTGGGGCGTCAACCAGTTATGCGGATCCGGCCTGCGCACGGTCGCGCTGGGCTATCAGGCGCTGCTCAACGGCGATTCCGAAATCGTGGTCGCCGGCGGCCAGGAATCCATGAGCATGGCTCCGCATGCGCAGTACCTGCGCGGCGGCGTCAAAATGGGTCCGGTTGAATTTGTCGACACCATGATCAAGGATGGATTGTGGGACGCCTTTAACGGCTACCACATGGGCAACACCGCCGAGAACGTCGCCAAGCAGTATCAGATCACCCGTTCGCAGCAGGACGAGTTCGCGGTTGCGTCGCAGAACAAGGCGGAAGCCGCGCAGAAGGCCGGCAAGTTCAAGGACGAGATCGTTCCGGTCACCATCAAGTCCCGCAAGGGCGACATCATCGTCAGCGACGATGAATACCCGCGCCACGGCGCCACCATCGAGGCGATGGGCAAGCTCAGGCCGGCGTTCGATAAGGACGGCACCGTCACGGCCGGCTCGGCTTCGGGCATCAACGATGGCGCCGCCGCCGTGGTGCTGATGACGGCAAAGCAGGCCGCCAAGGAAGGCAAGACCGTGCTGGCCCGCATCGTGTCGTGGGGCCAGGCCGGCGTCGACCCGAAGATCATGGGCACCGGGCCGATCCCGGCATCGCGCGCCGCGCTCAAGAAGGCCGGCTGGAGCATCGGTGATCTCGAACTGATCGAGGCCAACGAGGCCTTCGCGGCGCAGGCCTGCGCGGTCAACAAGGACCTCGGCTGGGATACCTCCAAGGTCAACGTCAATGGCGGCGCGATCGCGATCGGCCATCCGGTCGGCGCCTCCGGCGCCCGCGTGCTGGTGACCCTGCTGCATGAGATGCAGAAGCGCGATGCCAAGAAAGGCCTCGCCACGCTGTGCATCGGCGGCGGCATGGGCATCGCCATGTGCCTTGCGCGGGACTGAGCGCCGATCGTTCAAGAGCAAGACTGGCACTGCCGGGCTTGACCCGGCAGTGCATCCACGCAATTGAATCGTCCGCTTATGATGGATGCGCGGGTCAAGCCCGCGCATGACGCGTCATAGATATCAGCGCATAAAAAAATCCCAGGAGGAATTCCATATGGCACGTGTTGCATTGGTGACGGGGGGGACGCGAGGCATCGGCGCTGCGATCAGCAAGGCGCTGAAGGCGGCCGGCTACAAGGTCGCGGCGAGTTATGCCGGCAACGACGCGGCGGCGGAAAAATTCAAGTCGGAAACCGGGATTCCGGTTTATAAATGGGACGTCAGTTCATTCGACGCCTGCGCCGCGGGCGTCAAGAAGGTCGAGGCGGATCTCGGTCCGGTCGACGTTCTGATCAACAACGCCGGCATCACCAAGGACGGGGCGTTCCATAAGATGACGCTCGATCAGTGGAATGCCGTGATCAACACCAATCTCGGCTCGCTGTTCAACATGACGCGTCAGGTGATCGAGGGTATGCGCGCGCGAAAGTTCGGCCGCGTCATCAACATCTCTTCGATCAACGGCCAGAAAGGACAGTTCGGCCAGGTCAACTATTCGGCGGCCAAGGCCGGCGACATCGGCTTCACCAAGGCCCTGGCGCTGGAGAATGCCAAGGGCGGCATCACCGTGAATGCGATCTGCCCCGGTTACATCAATACCGAGATGGTCCAGGCGGTGCCGAAGGACGTGCTGGAAAAAAGCATCCTGCCGCTGATTCCGGTCAATCGCCTCGGCGAGCCTGAAGAGATCGCGCGCGCCGTGGTGTTCCTCGCCGCCGACGAGGCCGGCGCCATCACCGGCTCGACGATGTCGATCAATGGCGGGCAGTATATGGTGTGATGCGCGACGTCATCCTCAGCATGAGTATAAAAGATCGTCATGCCCGGGCTTGACCGGGCAATCCACGTCTTTGCTCCACATCAGGAAGAAAGACGTGGATGCCCGGCACAAGGCCGGGCATGACGGCGTGTTGGCGTCGCAGCGCAGTGTAGCGCCGCATCACGCCAGGACACGAGAGGCCGTCATTGCCGGGCTTGACCCGGCGTGTGTTGCGGCGTGTTGCGCGCTCCACGGGACGCGTTCCCCGGACGCAGCGCAGCGCGCAGCCCTTGCGGAGCGGTGCGCTGCAGAGCCGGGGTCCCGGTTCTGCGAAGCGGCATGAAGAATGCCGCATCGCGCCCGGGACACGGGTTGATCGTCATGGCCGGACTCGACCCGGCAATCCATTTGCTTCGCCAAAGCTTTTTGCGAACAGCGATGGATACGCGGGTCAAGCCCGCGGTTGACGCAGCATGTGTTGCGGCGTGTTGCGCGCTCCACGGGACGCGTTCCCCGGACGCAGCGCAGC
>NZ_CAXUNQ010000060.1:0-26781 GCF_964252615.1 uncultured Bradyrhizobium sp. | reverse complement strand
GCCGGGCGTCACCCCGCCGATGGCATCGCAGCACTACGTCGACCACGGCTACTGCGAGCATCGCGCCACCACCTCGTTCGATGCGCTGGAATATCTTGCGTCGAATCCTGACCTGATTTCGCCCGGTGTCACCGAGGCGATGGCATTGCAGCATTACGTCGGCCATGGGTACTTTGAGCATCGGGTCACTACCTCATTCGATGCGCTGGAATATCTTGCGTCGAATCCCGACTTGATTTCGCCGGGCGTCACCGTAGCGATGGCATTGCAGCACTATGTCGATCACGGATACTTTGAGCATCGCGCCACTAAGTCGTTCGATGCGCTCCAGTATGTTGCAAATTATCAGGATCTGAGCGCTGCTATCGGGCCCAACAACCCGACTGCTGCGGAACAGCATTACGTGAGCCACGGGCTGAGCGAGGGCCGGACCGACCAAAAGCCCGTCATCAACGGAGACGGCGGCAATAACGTCCTAGTCGCGAAGAATGGGGCGATCATGACCGGCGGCGCCGGGAGCGATGCGTTCGTATTCAGTTCGTCGCTGCTGACGCCAGCTACCGTCACCGACTTTGCCGTCGGGACCGATCATCTTCAGATATCGGCTTCAGCATTCGGACACGGGCTGACACCGGGCGGCACCGCGCCCTTAGTGGCGGCCGCGGCCCCGGGAATCGCAACGCACGCCGGATCCGACGGTTATTTCATCTTCGACAACGCCAACACGGTCTGGTGGGACCCGACCGGCGGCAGTGGCGCCGACGCCCTTGCTCTAACCAAGCTCACCGGCGTCGGCGCGCTCCACGCATCGGACTTTCTTCTCGCGTGATCATCGACGGTGAGATCGCCGACTCCGGCCCGACGCGCAGTGCCTTTTGCCGCATACGCCTATAGCAGAATCGCTCTCCCGACGCAGGCTCGCCGTCTCACCGTTCGTCTGCGATAACCTTGCCGTCGTTCGGAAGCGATCCGACAGGGACCAGGTCGACGGCCCCACCGAGTTTGGCGACGCCGCGCAAGGTCGCGGCGACCGCTTCCTGCAAGTCGGCGTCCGAAGCTGCGGTCTCAGCCTTGAGAGTCATCAGGTCGGTTTCGCCTTGACGCGTGACGACCAGACGTAGCCGTCCCAATTCGGGATGCCGCTTGCCGATTTCGGCGATCTGTTCCGGCCGCACGAACATGCCCTTGACCTTGGTGGTCTGGTCGGCACGGCCCATCCATCCCTTGATGCGCATGTTGGAGCGCCCGCACCGGCTTGGGCCGGGCAGGGCGGCCGTGAGGTCGCCGAGCGCAAGACGAATCCATGGGTGATGCGGGTCGAGCGAGGTGACGACGATCTCGCCGACGTCGCCGTCAGACACCGGATCGCCGGTGCCCGGCT
Source organism: uncultured Bradyrhizobium sp. (assembly GCF_964252615.1). Lineage (NCBI taxonomy): Bacteria > Pseudomonadati > Pseudomonadota > Alphaproteobacteria > Hyphomicrobiales > Nitrobacteraceae > Bradyrhizobium > uncultured Bradyrhizobium sp. The sequence goes on along the minus strand of NZ_CAXUNQ010000060.1, from coordinate 25,400 downwards.
GCACGATCTCCAGAATCAGGTCCTCGTTGACGACCATGCCCTCGCGCGCCGACGTCTCGAATGCGATCATCCCGAGATCGGCGGTGGCGAAGGCCTGGTAGGCATCGACGCCGCGCGATTTGATCTCATCCTGAAGCGATTTCGGAAACGCAGCGCCGGACACCAGCGCACGCTTGATCGAGGACACATCGCGCCCGGCGCCATCGGCCGCATCCAGCAGGATTTTGAGGAAATCCGGCGTGCCGCTGTAACCGACCGGACGATATGCTTCGACCAGTTCGAATTGCGCTTCGGTATTGCCGGGGCCGGCCGGGATCACCGCGCAACCGAGTGCGCGCGCGGAGGTGTCGAAAATGAATCCCCCGGGCGTCAGGTGATAACCGAAGGTGTTCAGCAGCACGTCGCCGGGCCGGAAGCCCGCCGCAAACAGCGCCCGCGCGCCGCGCCAGGGATCGGCGCGGTTGGACTCAGGCTCGAAGATCGGGCCCGGCGAGGTGAACAGCCGTCCGAACGAGCCGGGGGAACCGGCGACAAAGCCGCCGAACGGCGGCGCGGCCTTATGCAGGGCAGGCAGCTCCGATTTGCGCAAGACCGGCAGGCGCGCCAGCGCGGCGCGGCTGGTGACGGCGGCGGGGTCGAAACCGGTAAGACGCCCGGCGTAGGCCGGTGCTTCCATCGCCTTGCGCAGGATACCGGGCAGGCGCGAAAACAAATCCACCTCGCGTTCGGCGGGCGGGCGTGTTTCGAGGGCGTCATAGTGGTGGGTCATCGGCAGTCTCTGGTTTCAGCTTGTCAGGGCCGGGACAAGCCCGACTGGATTGGCACATCTCGTCATAGGCGGGCTTGACCCGCGTATCCATCACCTTTGGTGAGACCCTTTAAAGGATGGATTGCCGGGTCGAGCCCGGCAATGACAATGAGATGTATGCATCCGGTAGCGACCAGCCAGGCCATGACCACGATTAGCTCATAACCACCGCTTCCGTCGCTTGAAGCTTTTCAGGTTCTTGAAGCTCTTGCGCTGGTCCCCGGCGCCGCCCAGGTAAAACTCCTTCACGTCCTCGTTGTCCCGCAGTTCGCCGGCGCTGCCGTCGAGAACGACCTTGCCTTGTTCCATGATGTAGCCGTGGCTCGCGACGGAAAGTGCCGCGCGCGCGTTCTGTTCCACCAGCAGGATGGTGACGCCGAGATCGCGGTTGATCTCCCGGATGATCGCGAAGACTTCCTTGACCAGCAATGGCGACAATCCCATCGACGGCTCGTCCATCAGAATCATCTTCGGGCGCGCCATCAGCGCGCGGCCGATCGCCAGCATCTGTTGCTCGCCGCCGGACAGGTAACCGGCGAGGCCGGTGCGTTCCTTCAGCCGCGGAAAATACCGGAAAACCATGTCGATATCGGCGCCGACCTCGTCGTCGCTGCGGGTGAAGGCGCCGAGCCGCAGGTTTTCCAGCGACGTCATGTCGGAAATAATGCGGCGGCCTTCCATCACCTGAAAAATGCCGCGACGCACGATCTTGTTCGGATCGATGCCGTTGATCCGTTCGCCGTTGAAGATGATTTCGCCGCGCGTAACTTCACCGTCCTCGGTCCTCAGCAGCCCGGAGATCGCCTTCAGCGTCGTCGATTTGCCGGCGCCATTGGCGCCGAGCAAAGCGACGATCGCGCCCTGCGGCACGTCGAGGCTCAAGCCGCGCAGCACCAGGATGACGTCGTCGTAGACCACCTCGATATTGCGCACGCTGAGGAGGGGCGCGGAAACCGGCACTGCCGGCGTGCGGACGATTTCGGCTGCTTCAGTCATGTTTGCTTCACGTTCATCGCCGGCTTCACGACTCGTCATGCCCGGCCGTGTGCCGGGCATCCACGTCTTTCCTGTTTGCTCGTTTCAAGACGCGGATGGCCGGGACGAGCCCGGCCATGACGGCGCTTTCTCGTTCACCACCCGAACCATTCCGGCTTGCGCGGCAGCTCGACGGTCTTGACCTTTTCGAGCTTGATGGTGCCCTTGTTCATCAGATCGTTCACGTCGCCATCGGTCGGGCCCGATACTTTCGAGCGGTAGAGATCGACCTTGGTGGTGGGGCGATGATCCTTGTCGGTCCAGGTCGAGGCGTTGCACACGCCATCCATGCCGGCCGGTACCCAATCCTTCTTCTGATGGAAACCCTTCGCGACGTTTTCGCCGGTCGCGCCGCCGTTCTTGGTCGCCCAGTCGAGCGCTTCCTTCATATACAGCGCGGTGCAGACCGCGGCGACGTAATGCACCGGGCGATAAACCTTGCCGGTGGGATCGGACATTTTCGAGATTTCCATAACGGTCTTCATGCCCGGCGCATTGCCGCCCCAGGCGACCGCCGTGCGCAGCGGGAAGATCACGCCGTCGGCGGCGTCGCCGGCGGTCTTGGCGGCATTCTCATCCATGCCCCAGACGTTGCTGAGAAACTGGATATCGACGCCGGCCGTCTTGCACGCTTTCATCACCGAGATATTGGAAGCGGCGGTGTTGCCGAGATAGGCATAGTTGGCGCCCGCGCTCTTCAGACTGAGGCACTGCGCGCTGTAGTCGCCCGGCGCCAGCGCAAACACCAGCGGCGGCAATACGTCGAAGCCGAGCTCGGTGGCGAGAGCTTCGCCAGCCGCCTTCGGTGCATTGGGGTAGGGATGATTGGCGCCCATGTGCACGAATTTCGGCTTGCCCGGTTTGCCCTTGGTCTTCCAGTCCTCGGCCGCCCAGGTCAATTCGGCGCGCAGCGCGTCCGAATAGCTCGGACCGTAGAAGAAATTATACGGCGCGGGCTTGGCCTTGCCGCTGGTACCTTCCGGATCGGTCAGCGCTGCTGCATAGGAGCCGGAAATGTCCGGGATCTTGTCCTGCGCCAGGAAGCCGGTCAGCGCCTCGGTATCGGCGGTGCCCCAACCCATGATCGCCGCGACCTTGTCGCCGCCGGACCATTTCTTGTACAGAGCGATCGCGCGCGGCACCTGATAGCCATAGTCGTTGGTGTCGACGTTGAGCTGCTTGCCGCCCACGCCGCCGTTCTTGTTGACCCAGGCCAAGGTATCCGCAACGCCCTGTCCATAGGGGGTGCCGACGTCCGAGGTGCCGCCGGAATAATCCGCCAGATGGCCGATGGCGATCTGCGCCTGAGCGCCGGCCGCGGCGCCGCTGATCAGCAGCGCCAGCGAGGCGGTGGTGAATAGAGATTTCATCGTCATGAACAATTTCCTCCGGTTCTTTTGTTAAGGTCTATTGTAGTCGGTTGCGCTGCAAGCTCAATGCGAAAACGGGTAGAGTTTCCAGTAGGTCTTGATCTGCCGCCAGCGGTGCGCCAGCCCGTCGGGCTCGAACACCAGAAACAGAATGATGATCAGTCCGATCGCAATCTCGCGCAGGAAAGTGATGTTGGTGTTCAGCGACAGCGCCTTGTCGACCGCGCTGCCTTTCAGCCCCGCGCTGATCCATTCCATCGATTCAGGCAGCAGCACGACGAAAGCGGTGCCCATCAGCGTGCCCATCACCGAGCCGGTGCCGCCGATGATGATCATCGCCAGAAACAGGATCGAGCGTTCGATGCCGAACCCCTCATTCGAAACCACCAGCTGGTAGTGCGCATAGAGCGCACCGGCGATGCCGGCGAAGAAGGCGGCCAGGCCGAACGATAGCGTGCGGTATCGCGTCAGGTTGATGCCCATGATCTCCGCGGAGAGATAGTGGTCACGGATCGCGACCAGCGCGCGTCCGTCGCGCGTCCGCATCAAATTGGTCACGAGCAGATAGCTGACCAGCAGATAGGCCAGCACGACATAGAAATACTGCCGGTCGCCGCGGAAGGTATAGCCGAAGATCGAGAACGGAGCGGCGGATGCCGGTACCGAACCACCCGAGAACCAGTCGGCGCGCGAAAAAAAATCGAGCAGGATGTATTGTGCAGCCAGTGTCGCGATGACGAGGTAGAGTCCCTTCAGCCGCGCCGCCGGCAGGCCGAAGATCAGGCCGACCAGCGCGGTGACGACGCCAGCCAAGGGAATCGCGAAGAATACCGGGATCGGCAAGGTATTCGACAGATAGGCCGAGGTGAAGGCGCCGAGCAGAAAGAACGCGGCATGGCCGATCGAGATTTGCCCGGTGAAGCCGACCAGGATGTTCAAGCCAAGCGCCGCGATTCCATAAATCCCGATCTGGATCAGGATGCTCAGCCAGTAGGCGCCCAGCACCTGCGGCGCAAAGCAGATCAGGACGATGCCGACGATCGCCGCGTTGCGGCTCGCGGTGGTCGGAAAGATCGTGGTGTCCACCGCATAGGAGGTGCGGAAGTCGCCGGCGGGAATGAGGTTCTGACCAGCCATGGTGGATTATACCCGCTCGATGTCTTTGGTGCCGAACAGGCCATACGGCTTGATCATGAGGATGATGATAAGAACATAGAACGGCGCAATTTCGTAGAGATTGCCCCAGTGCAGATATTCGCTGTCGATATATTGCGCGACGTTTTCCAGTAGTCCGATGATGATGCCGCCAAGCACCGCGCCGCCGATCGAATCGAGGCCGCCGAGGATGGCCGCGGGAAATACCTTGATGCCGTAGGCCGACAGCCCCGACGATACGCCGTTGACGACGGCGACCACCACTCCGGCCACCGCCGAGACCGTCGCCGAAATCGCCCAGGCGATCGCGAACACGCTTTTGACGGAGATGCCCAATGACTGCGCGACCTGCTGGTTGAAGGCGGTGGCGCGCATCGCGAGGCCATATTTGGAGACCCGGAAGAACCAGGCCATGCCGATCATCATCGCCACCGAGACCACCAGGCTCATGACGTAAACGGTCTGGATCTGAAGCCCTAGAAAATTCACCGATTGGCTGGTGAACACGCGTGGGAACGGCTGCGGGTTGACGCCGAAAATCCATTTCAGCGACGCCTGGAACACTTCCGACAGCGCGATGGTCACCATGATCACCGAGATGATCGGCTCGCCGATCATCGGCCGCAGCACCACGATCTGGATCGCGATGCCGAAGGCGAACATGAACACCAGCGTCAGTGGCATGCCGACGTAAAACGGCACCTGATATTTGGTCAGCAGCGCCCAGCACACCCAGGCGCCGACCAGCAGCAGTTCGCCCTGGGCGAAATTCACCACCTGAGTCGCCTTGTAGATCAGCACGAACGACATGGCCACCACGCCGTACAGCGTGCCGACCACGAGGCCGTTGACCAGAAGCTGGATCAGGAAGGCGGTGTTCATGCTGTTGCGACCCGATTGGTGATCGTGGCGGTACGAGACCCAACGTTCGTCATGCCCGGCCCTGTGCCGGGCATCCACGTTTTTCTTCCCTGGAGCCTGAGAGAAGGCGTGGATGGCCGGGACAAGCCCGGCCATGACGGCGGTAGAGTCGACGGGTAAACAATCATTCCGCCGCCTCCTGCGCCGCCGCATCCCGCGCCAGATCGACCACCTTGAGCGTGGTACGGATACGTTGGGTGGTGCCGTCCTGAAAGCGGATCACGGTATCGATGGGAATATTGCGCTCGCCGCCGTAGATGGCGTCGATGATGGAGGCGTATTTTTCGTTGATGACGCTGCGGCGCACCTTACGGGTACGGGTGAGTTCGCCGTCGTCGGCATCCAGTTCCTTGTAGAGCAGCAGGAACCGCGAGATGCGTTGCGCCGTCGGCAGCGTGGCGTTGACCGTCTCGACTTCCTTGCGCAGCAAGGCATAGACCTCGGGCCGCGAAGCGAGATCGGTGTAGGTCGTGAACGAAATCCGGTTCTTCTCCGCCCATTTCGAGATGATCGAGAATCGGATGCAGATCATCGCCGCCAGCGTCTCGCGGCCGGCGCCCAGCACCACCGCCTCGGCGATATAAGGCGAGAACTTCAGCTTGTTCTCGATGTATTGCGGCGAGAAGCGCTCGCCGCGCGCGGTTTCCGCCAGATCCTTGATGCGATCGATCACGACGAGCTGCTTGTTGGCATTGAAATAGCCGGCGTCGCCGGATTGCATCCAGCCGTCCTTCATGTCGGCGGTGGAAGCTTCCGGGTTCTTGTAATAGCCGAGGAACATATTGGGGTGGCGCACCACGATCTCGCCGACGCCGTGAATATCGGGATTGTCGATGCGGATATCGATGCTGTCGGCCATCTTCACGCCGGTGGTGTCGGGATCGACCTCGCCGGCTGGATGCAGCGTGTAGGCGCCGAGCAGTTCGGTCTGGCCATACAGCGTGCGCAGGGGCACGCCCATGGCCCGGAAGAACTTGAATGTGTCCGGACCCAGCGCGGCGCCTCCGGTCGCGGCCGAACGCAGCCGCGTAAAGCCGAGCCGGTCGCGCAGCGCCCGGAACAGCACCGTATCGGCGACCGCGGAATGCTTGCCCTTTGCCAGCGCCGACAAGCCGGTCTTCATGCCGAGTTCGTACAGGCTCTGCTTGAGCGGCGAGGCATCCATCACCCGCGCCCGTACGTCGGCGGCGATGCCTTCCCATACCCGCGGCGCGAACAGCACGAAGGTCGGCGCGATCTCGCGGAAATCGTTCATCATGGTGTCCGGCTGCTCGACGAAGTTGACCTTCATCCGGCAAAGCAGGCCTTTGCCGAGTACGTAGACCTGTTCCATGATCCACGGCAGCGGCAGCACCGAGACGTACTCGTCGTCCGGTCCTTTCGGATCGACGTTAAGGTAGGTCGCGCAATGCCGCAGCACGCGGCCGGCGGCGAGCATCGCGAGCTTCGGGTTGGAGGTAGTGCCGGAGGTGGTGCAGAGGACCGCGACATCTTCACTGCTGGTCGCGTCAACCAGCCGGTCATAGAGATCGGGTTCGCGCGCGGCGCGATCGCGCCCCAGCGCGGCGAGCTTGTCGGCTTCCATCAGGCGCGGATCATCGTATTTCCGCATGCCGCGCGGATCGGAATAAACGATGTGCTTCAGGTTCGGCACGCGCTCGGCAAGCGCCAGCAGCTTGTCGACCTGTTCCTCGTCCTCCGCGAATACCAGCCGGGCCTCGCCGTAGCTCAGGAGATAGGCGGCTTCCTCGTCCAGCACGTCGCGGTAAAGGCCCAGACTCATGGCGCCGATGGCATGGGCGGCGATTTCGGCCGACACCCAGTCCGGCCGGTTGTCGCCGATGATGCCGATCACGTCGCCTTTGCCGAGGCCCAGTTCGGTCATGCCGAGCGCGAAGTCATGCACCCGCCTCTGATAATCGTTCCAGGTGAACACGCGCCACAGGCCGAGGTCCTTTTCGCGCAACGCGATCTCGCCGCCGTGTTCCTTGGCGTTGAGGCGCAGCAGTTTTGGATAGGTGTCAGCCTGAGCGACGCGGCCGGCGTAGTCCATCATGCCGCAGTCTCCGCGGGTGCCGGAGTGTCGTCGGGATCGACCAGCACCTCGTCTTCCTCGCCGAGATAGGCGCGTTTGACATGCGGATCGGCGAGTACCGACGCCGGATCGCCCTCGGCGATCTTGCGGCCGAAATCCAGCACCATCACGCGGTGGGATATGTCCATCACCACGCCCATGTCGTGCTCGATCATCACCACCGTCATGCCGAACTCCTCGTTGAGATCGACGACGTAGCGCGCCATGTCCTCCTTTTCCTCGAAATTCATGCCGGCCATCGGTTCGTCGAGCAGGATCAGTTGCGGTTCCAGCGCCATCGCGCGCGCGAGTTCGACCCGTTTGCGCAGGCCGTAGGACAGGGTGCCGGCGGTGGCCTTGCGCACCGACTGCAGATCGAGGAAGTCGATGATCTCCTCGACCTTGCGACGGTGCTCGAGTTCCTCCTTTCGCGCGCCGGTCAGCCAGTACAGCGACCCGGTGATGAAATTATTCTTCAACAAATGATGGCGCCCGACCATGATGTTGTCGAGCACGCTCATGTGGTGGAACAGCGCGAGGTTCTGGAAGGTACGGCCGATGCCGAGCGAGGGGCGGGCATTGGGATTGAGCGCGGTGATGTCGCGGCCGTGATAGAACAGGTGGCCCTCGGTCGGCTTGTAGCGGCCGGAAATGCAGTTGACGATCGAGGTCTTGCCGGCGCCATTGGGGCCGATGATCGAAAACAGTTCACCGTCGTTGACGCCGAACGACACATCGCTCAGCGCGCGCACGCCACCGAAGCGCAGTGACACCCCGCGCACTTCCAAAGCGTGTTCCAAGCCCTTCCCTCCGTTAGCGCGTATGCCCCGAGATCAACCCGGTTCTTTGCGGCCGGTCAACCCGTCTGCTTATACCATAGTGCCGGTTGCCCCATCCCACCACGTCATGCCCGGGCTTGGCCCGGGCATCCAGGTCTTCCTTTGCCGGCGCTCGAGACGCGGAGGGCCGGGGCAAATCCGGCATGACGATCGAGCGGGCGGGGTCACACCTCCAGCCATTCTTTGCGCACGGCCTGGTTGTCTTTGAGATCGGCCGGCGTGCCTTCGAATACGATGCGGCCATGGCCCATTACGTAGAGCCGGTGCGAAATCCGCATGGCGATCGACAGCTTCTGCTCTACCAGCAGGATGGCGACCCCGCGGCGGGCGATTTCGGCGATGAGGTCGCCGACCTGCTGCACGATGATCGGCGCCAGCCCTTCGGTCGGTTCGTCGATCATGACCAGTTCCGGGTCGCCCATCAGGGTGCGGCAAATTGTCAGCATCTGCTTTTCGCCGCCGGACATCACGCCGGCCGCCGTATCGGCGCGCGCGGCGAGGTTGGGGAACATCTGCAGCATGTCGTCCAGCCGCCACTTACCGGGCTTCTTCGGGTCCTTGATGCCGAGCATCAGGTTCTGCCGCACGGTGAGGCCGGGGAAGATGTCGCGATGTTCCGGTACATAGCCGAGGCCCAGATGCGCGATCTTGTAGCTCGGTAATCCTGCGATATTGCCGCCCTTGAACAGAATGGTCCCCTGCGGCGGCACCTCGCCCATGATCGCCTTGACCGTGGTGGAGCGGCCAACCCCGTTGCGGCCCAACAAGCTGACCACTTCGCCGGCGTCGATGTGCATGTCAACGCCTTGCAGGATGTGGCTCTTGCCGTAATAGGCGTGCAGATCCCTGACTTCCAGCATCAGGCCGCCTCCTCGCCGAGATAGGCTTCCTTGACTTTGGCATTGCCGCGGATTTCCTCCGGAGTTCCGGACGCGATGATCTGGCCGTACACCAGCACCGAAATACGGTCGGCAAGGCCGAACACGACGCTCATGTCGTGCTCGACGATCAGGAGGGTACGGCCTTCGGTGAGGCGGCGGATCAGCGCCACCGCACGCTCGGTCTCGGCATGGCTCATACCTGCGGTCGGCTCGTCCAGCAGGATGACGTCCGCGCCACCGGCCACGGTAATGCCGATCTCCAGCGCGCGTTGTTCGGCGTAGGTCAGCAGGCCCGCAGGCACGTCGCGCCGCTGGGTCAAGTTAATGTCCTGCAGAATACGCGCGGTGCGATCGCGCACTTCCGGCAGATTGTCGATGTTCTTCCAGAACGCATAGCGATGGCCGGCCGCCCACAGCACGGCGCAGCGCAGGTTTTCCCACACGCTCATATTGGCGAAGACGTTGGTGACCTGAAAGCTGCGCGACAGTCCCCTGCGGTTGATCTGGTAGGGCGGCAGGCCGGAGATCACTTCATCCCGCAACAGGATGCGGCCCGTCGTCGGCATCATGTAGCCGCTGATCAGATTGAACAGGGTGGATTTTCCGGCGCCGTTCGGTCCGATCAGAGCGTGGCGTTCACCCTGCGCCACCGTCAGATTGACGTTGCGGATGACCTTGGTGATGCCGAAGCTTTTCTCGACGCCGCAAAGTTCGATCGCAGGGCTCATGCGGCGATACCTTTTTCACGCGCGCCGCTGCTGGCGTCGTCCCAGGCGTGTCCGACCCAGGTCCAGGTCTTGCGTGCCATCAGGAATCCCCCGATCAGCAGAACCGCCGCCATCGCCCAGACATAGCGGCTCGCCGCGTCGAAACTGACGCCGAACGCCTTGATATGGGAGTCGTCGCCGGGGTTGACGGTGTAGTGCACGATGGTTTCGATCGCCAGAATGAGGCCCGCGATCATCGCCAGCGTCGGCACGAAGGCGACCGTGTAACTCGGTACCATCCTGGTCAAGGTGCCGGCCTTCAGCAGCGGACGATGCATCATCAACAGTCCGGTGATGCCGCCGGGCGCGAACACCACCACCGCGATGAAGATCAGCCCGAAATAAAGCTGCCATACCGGCGTCAAATCGCTGAGGCCCAGCGACAGAATCGTAACGAAGATCGCGCCGACGATCGGGCCGATGAAGAAGCCGACCCCGCCGATATAGGTGGCGAACAGCACCGTACCCGACTGCACCGCGCCGAGATAAGCCGAATTGGCGATCTCGAAATTGATGGCGGCAAGCGCGCCGGCGATGCCGGCGAAAAATCCGGAGAAGCAGAAGGCGAGATAACGCACGACGTGCGGATCGTAGCCGACGAACTGCACGCGCTCGGGATTGTCGCGCACGGCGTTGCACATGCGCCCCAACGGCGTACGGGTCAGCGCGTACATGGCGATGACGGCGATCAGCGTCCATCCCGCGACCAGGTAATAAATCTGGATCTGCGGTCCGAAGCTCCAGTCGAACAGGCGCAGCAATTTGGTGCGGTTGGCGGAGATGCCGGCCTCGCCGCCGAAGAACGAGCGCAGGATCAGCGCCGAGGAGGCCACCAGTTCTGCGACGCCGAGTGAGATCATCGCAAACGCCGTGCCGCTGCGCTGGGTGGAAACCCAGCCGAGCAGCATCGCGAAGACGAGCCCGGTCAATCCGCCGACCAGCGGGACGACGGGCAGGGGGACCGGCAGCTTGTTGGCGCCGATGATGTTGATGGCGTGGATGACCAAAAAACCGCCGAGGCCGTAATACACCGCATGCCCGAACGACAGCATGCCGGTCTGGCCGAGCAGAATGTTGTAGGACAGGGAGAAGATGATAGAGATGCCGATCAGGCTGAAGGTGGTCAGCGAGCCGCCCGAGGAGAAAATCTTCGGCAGCAGCAGCAGCACGGCCGCGGCCGCGATCCAGAGCCCGTAGAATTTGAGCCTTTCGGCCGCGGCCGGGAGCGGAGGAGCAACGCTGGATGTGGTCTCGCTCATGTGTCGCGCGTCCCGAGCAGGCCCATCGGGCGGAAGATCAGGATCAGCACCAGCAGCAGATAAGGCATGATCGGCGCGATCTGCGCCACGGTAACGCCCCAGATGTCCGAAAGCCACGTCGTCGCGTAGGCAGGGCTGAGCGGGCCGAACGCGCCGGCCAGCGAGCCGTTCATCGAGACCGCGAAGGTCTGGATCAGGCCGATCAGGAGCGAGGCGATAAAGGCGCCAGGCAGCGAGCCCAGCCCGCCGACCACGACCACCACGAACAGGATCGGCCCGAGCAGTCCGGCCATGTTGGACTGCGTCACCAGCGCCGGACCGGCGATCACGCCGGCGACCGCCGCGAGCGCGGTGCCGACGCCGAACACCAGCATGAAGATGCGCCCGACATTATGCCCGAGATGGCCCACCATGTGCGGATGCGTCAGTGCGGCCTGCACGATCAGGCCGATGCGCGTCTTCTTCAGCGTGACCAGCAGGCCGGCGAAAATCGCGATCGACACCAGCAGCATGAACATCTTGTAGGCGGGATAGTTGGTGGAGAAGATCGTGAACGCCGGAAAATCCAGCAATGACGGCACGCGGAAATCGACCGGGCTCTTGCCCCAGACGATCTGCACGATTTCCTCGATGGCGAACGCGAGCCCGAACGTGAACAGCAGTTCGGCGACGTGGCCGTTCTTGTGCACCCGGCGTAGCCCGAAACGCTCGACCGCGGCGCCGATCGCGCCGGCCAGCAACGGGGCGATCAACAGTGCCGGCCAGAAGCCGAACCATCGGCTGATCTGGAATCCGAAGAAGGCGCCGAGCATGTAAAAGCTCGCATGGGCGAAATTCAGCACGCCGAGCATGCTGAAGATCACGGTGAGGCCGCTCGCCATCAGGAACAGCAGCATGCCGAACAGCACGCCGTTGAGCGTCGATATGACGATCAGTTCAAGCATCGTGGTCCCGGGTCTATTTCACAATTCTGGAGTTCGTCATGGCCGGGCTTGTCCGGCCATCCACGTCTTTCGCGACAGGTGCTGGGGAAGTCGTGGATGCCCGGGACGGGCCCGGGCATGACGCTCTTTGTTGCCGTTCTCCGGACTAGTTCGGCCGTTCCATCTTGCAGGTGGTCGGAAGCATGGTCTGCGGAGTGTCGATCTTGGCGACCAGTTTCCAGCCCCAGCCGGTCTTCTCCTCGTCGAACGGTTCCTTCTCGGTCCGCTCGCCCAGCGAGGCAATGTACATCGGCTGGAAGAACTGGTGGTCCTCCTTGCGCATGATGCCTTTGCCGCCGTCGAACACTTCGAACTCCATGCCCTCGAGCGCCATCGCCACCTTGACCGGGTCCACCGATTTGGCCTTGTCGGCCGCCGCGGCGAACATCCGCATTTCGTTGACGGCACGAGGATAGATCAGGCTGAAGTCATATTTGGCGCGGATGGCCTTTTCGAATTCCTGCGACGGGGGATGATCGAGATTCGGAATGCCTTCGCCGATCGCGAACACCTGGTGGTTCAGGTTGGCCTGCTTGACGGCGGTGGGACCGCCGGTACCGCCGGCATAATAGGTAAACCAGTTCACCTTCAGCCCCGCGTCCGCGGCCGCCTTCAGCAGCAACGCGAAATCCTGACCCCAGTTGCCGGTCACCACGGTGTCGGCGCCGGACGCCTTGATCTTGGCGATGTAGGGCGCGAAGTCGGTGATCTTGAGCAGCGGATGCAGTTCATCGCCGACGATCTGGATGTCCGGACGCTTGGCGGCGAGCATGGATCTGGCGGTCGTGCGGACCGATTCGCCGAACGAGTAATCCTGGTTGATCAGGTAGACTTTCTTGATCGCCGGAACGGTCTTCATGTAGTTGGTGAGCGCCTCCATCTTGATGTCGGAGTTCGCATCCCAGCGGAAATGCCAGAAGCTGCACTTGGCGTTGGTCAGGATCGGATCGACCGCGGCATAATTGAAGTACAGCACTTCCTTGCCGGGATTGCGCTCGTTGTATTTGGTGACGAAATCCGACAGCGCGCCGGCGACCGATGAGCCGTTTCCTTGCGTGAGGTATCGCACGCCGGCGTCGATCGCCTTCTGCGCCTGGATCAGGCTTTCCTGCGGGTTGGTCTTGTTGTCGAGCGGAACGATCTCGACCTTCTTGCCCTGGATGCCGCCTTTGGCATTCACTTCATCGGCAAGGAACTGGAACGTCTTCAAGCCGACTTCGCCAACGCTGGCGCCGCCGCCCGACAACGGGTCGATGTAACCGATCTTGACGGTCTCCTGCGCCATCGCTGCATTGCCGAACATCGGCAGCGTCAAGGCCGCAGCTAGCATGAGTTTACGCATGTATTCCTCCCTGGATTTGCCTTTTCTACGGTCTTGTTGGAAAGCAGGCGCAGAAGCGGCTGAAGTCTCAGCCGCCCCGGCGATCCGCCTTGATGTGGCGCGATTGTGGTCCAAGGCGGCGTAACCCGCAAGTCTGGGGTGCCAGCCCAAATTTGCTTGTATTAAGGATGCCATGATAAGGGGTTTTAACCGTTCGGCCTGCGTCCATAGGACCGAAAGTCGCGGGCCGGCCCAGCGCAATGTAATGGGGTTGTCAGTCATCCGGCGGCTTTCAGGCATCCTGGGCGCGTTGTTGGAGCGAATATGGTTGCCCAGGATTCGAAACGGCGCGTGGCGCTGATCACCGGCGTTACCGGCCAGGATGGCGCCTATCTTGCGGAGTACCTGCTCAGCCTCGGATATACCGTGCACGGCATCAAGCGCCGCTCGTCCTCGTTCAACACCGCGCGCGTCGACCACCTTTATGAAGACCCGCACGCCGGAAATGTGCCGTTCCTGCTGCACTACGGCGACATGACGGATTCGACCAACCTGATCCGGCTGATGCAGCAGATCAGGCCGACCGAAATTTACAACCTCGCAGCCCAAAGCCACGTTGCGGTCAGTTTCGAAAGCCCCGAATATACCGCCAATGCCGACGCGCTCGGCGTGCTGCGGCTGTTGGAGGCGGTCCGGATTCTCGGCATCGAGAAGGAAACCCGGTTCTATCAGGCTTCGACATCGGAACTGTACGGTCTGGTGCAGGAATCGCCGCAAAAGGAGACGACGCCGTTCTATCCGCGCTCGCCCTATGGCGTGGCCAAACTCTACGGCTACTGGATCACGGTCAATTACCGCGAGGCCTACGGCATATACGCCTCCAACGGCATCCTGTTCAACCACGAGAGCCCGATCCGGGGCGAGACGTTTGTGACCCGAAAAGTGACCCGCAGCATCGCGCGCATCGAAACCGGGCTGGAAGAGTGCCTCTATCTCGGAAACATCGATGCCAGGCGCGACTGGGGCCATGCCAGGGATTATGTCGAGGGCATGCACAAGATCCTGCAGGCGGAGGCGCCGGACGATTTCGTGCTGGCGACCGGCGAGACGCGCTCGGTGCGTGAATTCGTCGAAATCGCGTTCGCGGAAGTCGGCCGCGGCATCGAGTGGCGCGGCACGGGCATCGAGGAAACCGGCATCGACAGGAAGTCCGGCAAGACCCTGGTTCGCATCGATCCGCAGTACTTCCGGCCGACCGAGGTGGACGAATTGATCGGCGACGCCAGCAAGGCCCGCGCCAAGCTCGGCTGGCGGCCGAAGACAAGTTTTGCGCAACTGGTCAAGGAGATGGTGGCGGGCGATCTCGAGATTGCCCGGCGGGAGGCCGCCAATGGCAGGGCCCCCGATTGAGCTGAAAGGCAAGACGGTCTTCGTTGCCGGACATGGCGGCATGGTCGGCGGTGCGCTGCTTCGGCGGCTGGCATCGGAAGACGTGAAGCTGTTGACGATCGGGCGCAGCGAGCTCGACCTGCGGGATCAGGCCGCGGTCAACAAATGGTTCGCCGCCGAACGGCCGCAGGTGGTGTTCGTGGCGGCGGCGAAAGTCGGCGGCATCGTCGCCAACGATACGCTGCGCGGCGAATTCATTTACGAGAACCTGACCATCGCGACCAACATCATTCACGCCGCCCATGTCAATGCCGCCCGGAAGCTGATGTTTCTCGGTTCCTCCTGCATCTATCCGAGACTCGCGGCCCAGCCGCTGCGCGAGGATGCGATGCTGACGGGACCGCTCGAATCCACCAACGAGCCCTATGCGATCGCGAAAATCGCGGGGATCAAGATGGTCGAGGCCTATCGCAGCCAGTACGGCGACGACTTCATCAGTGTGATGCCGACCAATCTGTACGGACCCGGCGACAACTATCATCCGGAATACAGCCATGTGGTCGCGGCGCTGATCCGCCGGTTTCATCAAGCCAAGCTCAGCGGCGCCGCCAGCGTCGCGGTCTGGGGTACCGGCACGCCGCGCCGCGAATTCCTTTATGTCGATGACATGGCGGACGCCTGCATTCATCTGATGAAGAATTATTCGGGCGAGGAGTTGATCAACATTGGCAGCGGCGAGGATATCACCATCGCCGAGTTCGCGCGCGTGGTCGCCGCAACCGTCGGCTATGGCGGCGATATCAGTTTCGACACCTCGAAGCCGGACGGCACGCCGCGCAAATTGCTCGATGTCAGCCGTCTGGCGAAGCTGGGTTGGCGCCCGCGCACCCCGCTGCGGGACGGGATCAGGCTCGCCTATCAGTCCTATTTGAGTGAATCCAGGCAGGCGGCCGAGTGACTACCCGGCCGTGAGTTTGGCCGTGCTTGACCGCACCATGCCCGCAGGGCGGAGGCGTCACGTCAATCTGACTTCGATGCGGCGCGCGGCGCCGACCTGCCCAAGGTCACGGCCATCGCCGAAATCAGCGGCTTCATGAAGAACGCCTCGTTGGCGGGATAGATGTCGGTGCGCAGGCCATGCGATTTCAACTCTTCCGATACGACCGGACCGACCGAGGCGATCGGCGTGCGCGCCAGCCCGGCGCGCAACGGTTCCTCACATCCATGCGACCGGGCGACCTCGAACAGGCGGCGAACCTGTCCTGAACTCGTCAGCGCGATGGCATCGACGCCTCCCCGCGCCATCACGTCGACCGCGGCCACGATATGGGCGTCGGCGGCCTCGGCGTCGTAGACATAGGGCAACACCGGATCGACCTCGGCGCCCAGCGCTGTGATCGCATCGATCAGAGCGCTGTGATCTTTGTCGGGATAAAGCTGCAGCCCGACGCGGTGCCGCTTCAGACCGGCCCGCGACAGGATTTCGGCAATGCCCTCGGAGGTGGGCCGCTCCGTCGTGACCTGCGGCTCCAGTCCGATCTCACGTAGCGCGCGTCCCGGCTTCGGTCCACGCGCAAATTTCCGTGCCTTGCCGAGAGCCAGAATGAAGTTCTGCTCAGCGTCCATGCGCCGCGCCACCTTCATGAGCCGTCGCACGCCTTCGCCGGTCATCAGCACCAGATCGTCGCACGGCTGGTCGGCAAAACGCGTGATCCAGGCTTCGATCGGTGCGGGATCCGGCGCATCGCGGATGGCGAACATCGGGCATTGCAGCACATCCGCGCCCTGTTCCCTCAGCAGGCGGGAAAATTGCGCCTCCTCACGGGTTTCCAGAATCAGGATGCGATAGCCGTTCAGTCTGTCAGCCATGATGTACCCGCAATGACGTTTTAACGCTGGTCGCCTGTCGTTTGTTCGATTTGATGCCGCCGTCGGGATTGGCGCAAGGGTCTTGCGGATGATAGAGCAGGGCGCAAATCCGCGTTCCAGTTGAACCCGCTCACGACAAGCCAGCCCATGTCCGATCATCAATTCGTGTTGACGTTGTCCTGCCCCGACCGGCCCGGCATCGTATCCGCCGTGTCGACCTTCCTGGCCCACAACGGACAGAACATTCTCGATGCCCAGCAGTTCAGTGACGTCGAAACCGGGCATTTTTTCATGCGGGTGGTGTTCACCGCCGCCGATCTCGCGGTCAACCTGCCGGCGCTGCAGACCGGTTTTGGCGCGATTGCCGAGCGCTTCAAGATGGACTGGCAGATGCGTGACCGCGCCACTCGCCGCCGGGTGATGCTTTTGGTCTCCAAATCCGATCATTGCCTTGCCGATATTCTCTATCGCTGGCGCACCGGCGAACTGCAGATGATTCTCACCGCCATCGTCTCTAATCATCCGCGCGACACCTATAGCGGCCTGGATTTCGGCGACATTCCGTTCCATTACCTGCCGGTAACCAAGGAGACCAGGCGCGAGCAGGAAACCGAGATCTGGAACATGGTCGGCCAGACCGAAACCGAACTCGTGGTGCTCGCGCGCTACATGCAGATATTGTCCGACGAAATGTCGGCAAAGCTGTCGGGGCGGTGCATCAACATCCATCATTCGTTTCTGCCGGGGTTCAAAGGCGCGCGGCCCTACCATCAGGCGCATGAGCGCGGCGTCAAGCTGATCGGCGCCACGGCGCATTACGTCACCAGCGCGCTCGATGAAGGTCCGATCATCGATCAGGATGTCGAACGCATAAGCCATCGCGATACGCCGGACGATCTGGTTCGCAAGGGCCGCGATATCGAACGCCGCGTCCTGGCACGCGGGATGCGCTACCATCTCGAAGACCGGGTGATCCTCAACGGCCGTAAAACCGTGGTTTTCGTGGACTAACGGCGCCTTCGCGGACGGCGGACCGGGTTACGGCAGCTAGAAAATGACATGAGAACACTTGCTGGTTTCTTTCGAGGTCGTCCGCTTCGCATTGCATCCGCCTTCGTCGTGCAGGTCGCCGGGTCGGGACTGGCCTTCCTGTTCAGCATCATGCTGGCCAGACTCGTCGGCGTCGCCGGCGTAGGCCTGTATTTTCTGGCGATCACCATCGTCAATATCAGTGCGACGATTTCGCGCCTCGGGCTTGAAAGCGCCGGCCTGCGTTTTGCGTCCATCGCCCATAGCCGGGGCGACCGCGGCAGCTTGGCTGCGCTGTATCGAAAAAGCATGAGCCTTGCGTTCGGAGCGGGAATAGCCATCGCGTTCCCGGTCTGGCTGATCGGTTCGCATCTGTCGCTGGGCGGCGAGAAAGCGCCGGAATTCCGGGGCGAACTGCCTCTACTCGTCTTTGCCGTCGCCCCCGTTGCCGTGCTGGTCGTTCAGGCGGAATTTCTGAAAGCGGTCGGATCGACCGCGACCGGTACGTTCTCTCAGGCTGTCGTCCCGCCGCTGCTCCTGCTTGCCGGCAGCATCGTTCTCTGGTTCCTGGGTGCGGGAACGGTTCACGCCATTTTCCTGGCCTATGTGATCATCGCGTTCGTCTCGGCGCTTCTCGCCATTGCGATGTGGCATTGGCGGATGCCTGGAATTCGGCGCGAACGCGGCTCCTTCGATATGGGCCAGTTGCTGCGAACCAGCGTGCCGCTGCTGCTGGTGAACAGCATGAACCTGGTGCTGGGGTGGACCGACGTTCTGGTTCTCGGAATGTGGCGCGACGCCGCCGAAGTCGGCATCTACGGAATTGTCCTGCGTGTCGCCCTGCTCACGGCCTTCGTCCTGAGCGCAATCAATGTCGTGGTGGCTCCGCAGTTTGCCGCCCTGCATGCCGAAGGCAATGCCGCCGCGTTAAAGCGGCTGGCTCAACAGGGCGCCATGTGGACCTTGGCGGCGGCAGCTCCGGCGATCCTGCTTTTGCTGCTGGTGCCCGATTTGATATTGCAGCTTTTCGGTCCGCAATTCAAAGACGGAGCCGGGTCGTTGCGGCTCCTGGCTCTCGGTCAGCTGGTCAATGTCGCAACCGGCTCCGTTGCGGTTTTGCTGGTGATGACCGGCCACGAAAAGCTGATGCGAAACATCGTGGCCGCCTCCGCGGTGCTCAACCTCTTGGGCAACCTCGTTCTGGTCCCGCGTTACGGAGCGATCGGGGCCGCGGCCAGCACGTCGCTTTCGCTGGCCTTTATGAACGTTCTTTCCTGGTTCATGGTCAGGAAAATACTGCATATCAATGTTCTGGATTATGCCGCGCTGAGAAGCCCGCGGCGCGCCGGCGGATAATTTTCGCAGGGCGGCTGCCGGAAGCCGAGGCTGCACCCGCATGGTCGGGCCGGCATGACAAATCGAGTTGCAGAACCGATGGTATCCGGCGTATCGAAGGGCATGCGCGAAATGTTGACGAAGCATCTCAAGCGGCTTGAGGCCGAGTCGATCGAGATCATGCGCGAAGTGATCGCCGAGTTCAAAAATCCGGTGATGCTTTACTCGATCGGTAAAGATTCAAGCGTCATGCTGCATCTGGCCGTCAAGGCGTTTCATCCCGCCCCTTTGCCGTTTCCGTTGATGCACATCGATACGACCTGGAAATTCCGTGAAATGATCGTTTTCCGCGACCAGATCGTCAAGAAACTCGGCGTCAATTTGATTGTCTATGTAAATCAGGAAGGCCTCGCGCGCGGAGTCGGTCCGATCGCTTCGGGCTCGTCGCTGCACACGCAGGTGATGAAAACAGAAGCGCTGAAACAGGCGCTGGATCTTCATGGCTTCGACGCCGCCTTTGGCGGCGCCCGCCGCGACGAGGAGAAAAGCCGGGCCAAGGAACGGATCTTTTCCTTCCGTTCGCACAGTCATGCGTGGGATCCGCGCAATCAGCGGCCGGAGCTGTGGAATTTGTTCAATACGCGAATAGGCGCGGGCGAGACGATCCGCGTGTTCCCGCTGTCGAACTGGACCGAGCTGGACATCTGGCACTACATCATGCTCGAGAACATCGAGGTGGTGCCGCTCTACTTCGCCAGATCGCGCCCGGTGGTAAGGCGCGGCGGGACATGGATCATGGTGGATGATGAGCGCTTGCCGCTGCAGCCCGGCGAGCGGCCGCAACTGCGGGTGGTCAGGTTTCGTACCTTGGGCTGCTATCCCCTGACGGGCGCCATCGAGTCGGACGCCAATTCCTTGAAAGATATCGTTGCGGAAATGCGGATCGCGCGGGTGTCGGAGCGGCAGGGCCGCCTTATCGACACCGACGAGTCTTCGTCGATGGAAAAGAAGAAGCGTGAGGGCTATTTCTGATGCGTCCGTCTCATGCCGGGAGAGCCGGCAAAGAAACATGACGAGGGATCTTCTCCGCTTCATCACCTGCGGGTCGGTCGACGACGGCAAGTCCACCTTGATCGGACGGTTGCTGAACGATTCGCAGCTCATCCATGAAGATCAGCTTGTGACGCTGGCGGCAGACTCGGTGCGTCACGGCACCACGGCCGACGGTATCGATTTTGCGTTGCTCGTCGATGGACTGGAGGCCGAGCGCGAGCAAGGCATCACGATAGACGTAGCCTACCGTTTTTTCGCCACTGCCACGCGTTCGTTTATCGTCGCGGACACGCCGGGGCACGAGCAGTATACGCGAAACATGGCAACCGGTGCGTCCAATGCGGAGCTTGCCGTCATTCTGGTCGATGCCCGCAAGGGCGTTCTGGTTCAGACCAGGCGGCACTCGCTGATCTGCTCGCTGCTCGGCATCCGTCACGTCGTTCTGGCGGTGAATAAAATGGATCTCGTCGGGTACCGGGAGGAAACCTTCGAGCGCATTGCGCAGGATTATAAGGCTTTCGCGGCTCAACTCGATTTCAAGTCGGTTGTTCCGATCCCGATCTCGGCCAGGGTTGGCGACAACATTACGAGGCCGGGAGGGACGTCATGGTATCGCGGCCCGCTATTGCTCGACTATCTGGAGTCGATCGACGTCGAAGGTGTGGCGGTCGACCGGCCATTCCGTTTTCCGGTCCAGTGGGTGAACCGGCCGGACCCCGATTTTCGCGGCTATACCGGAACGGTGGCGTCCGGCTCGATCGCGACCGGAGATCCGGTGGTGGTGGCCGTATCGGGCCAGACCACTTCCATCAAGCAACTGCTGACTTACGAGGGCGCGCAGGCGTCAGCGCAGTCGGGAGACGCAATCACCATTACGCTGACCGATCAAGTCGACGTAGCGCGGGGCGATCTCCTCGTCGCCGAGGCATCGCGCCCCGAAGTGTCCGATCAATTCGCCGCGCACGTGATTTGGATGAGCGACCAGGCGCTCGTGCCCGGTCGATCCTATCTGGGACGTATCGGAACCAGGACGACCGCGATCACCGTAACCGGCATCAAGTACAAGCTCGACGTCAACACCCGCGAACATCTTGCCGCCCCGACCTTGGGACTGAACGATATCGGGGTCTGCAATCTCGCCACCGGCACCCCGGTTGCTTTCGATCCCTATCGGCAGAACCGCAAGACGGGCTGCTTTATCTTGATCGACCGTTCGACCAACCACACGGTCGGGGCCGGAATGATCGATTTCGGGTTGCGGCGCGGGGCCAATCTTCCCTGGCAGCCGCTGCTGGTGGGCAAGACGGAACGGGCGGCGCTAAAGCGCCAGCGCGCGGCGATCGTGTGGTTTACCGGTTTGTCCGGAGCGGGCAAATCGACCATAGCGAATATTGTCGAACAGCGCCTCCACGCGATGGGTTATCATACGATGATGCTTGACGGAGACAACGTCCGGCATGGGCTGAGCCGCGACCTCGGATTCACCGAAGCCGACCGCGTGGAAAATATCCGGCGATCCGGCGAGGCGGCCAAGTTGTTGACCGAAGCCGGCCTCATCGTGCTGTGCTCGTTCATTTCTCCCTATCGCGCCGAACGCATCGGCTTACGAGATCTGGTTGGCGATGGAGAATTTATCGAAGTCTACATCGACACGCCGCTCGAGGAATGCGTCAGACGCGATGCGAAAGGTCTGTACGCCAAGGCCAAAGCAGGCCTGATCAAGAATTTCACCGGTTTCGACGCGCCCTATGAAGCGCCGGCAACGCCGGAAGTCCACGTGCGAACGCTTCAGGAAACGCCGGACCAGGCGGCCCGGCGCGTAGTCGAGGCGCTGATGCGGCGGAAGATCATCAGCGGCGAGGGCGGCGGCGGACATTGACCGGCCGCTGGCGCATGATGGTCTAGCTCACGCCATCGCGCAGCCAAAGGAGTTGGTTTTTCCGGCAAAAATATCGGCAATGTTTTTGAGATGGCGGCTGGAGTCCCGCGACACGACGCCATCGTGAGATATCCGCAGCGGCTGTTCGTTCCGTTCGATCCATTCGAAATGGGTTGTCGCCAACAGGGCCGTCTGCAGCGCTTATGATCAGTGCCACCCGCCCGGTCAGCCATATATCGTCCTGGTCCGACAGGAAGATGTACGGATGCCGGGCCAGTGAAATGGCGCGGCTGAACGAATAGACCTCGCGCCGGTTGCAGTCGTTGACGCGAATCGCGATGCGCGGGTCGTTCAGGCGTTCGATGGCTTTCACGGTGCCATCGGACGCGCGCGGACGCTGCTTCCGGACAGCTCGACCAGCTTCGACGCCTGTTGCTCAAACCACGGCGGAATTTTATCATCGGTTGATCTTGCCGCTTGTTGCGAAACTCGGTGGGAAACTGGGCCTGTCAGTTCACAATCGGGTCACAAGATGTGCCTTTGGATACAGGTTACCGGCGCGTCGGGCTTTATCGGCCCGGCGATCGGCATGATGACTTCTGCGACCGCGCGCCGGGCATTGTGGGACCGGATCGGCCGGGAGCTTGTCGTGAGTTTGGCCAATCTGGAAAAAGCCGGGCGGGCGCCTCGAATCGAAACCAAAGCGGGTCTGCGTGCCATGGTGACGGCTGCGCGCGCCGGAGCGATTGAGAGATGAAGCGCGCGTTCGACGTCTTTGCCAGCGCCCTGTTCCTTCTGATTTGCTGGCCGCTCCTCCTTGTTATCATTGTTGCGATACGGCTCCAGAGTCCGGGTCCTGCGATCTTTGCCCAGGTTCGCGTCGGAAAAGGCGGCCGGCTGTTTACCTGCTACAAATTGCGGACGATGTATTCCGGAACCGCGAACCTGCCGACCCATCAGGTGCAGGCCTCATCGGTCACCGCGCTCGGCGAGCATCTCCGGCGTTTCAAGATCGATGAACTGCCGCAGCTTGGCAACGTACTGGTCGGCGATATGAGCCTGGTCGGTCCGCGGCCCTGCCTGCCGTCCCAGGTCGATCTCGTCGAAGCGCGACGGCGGTTGGGCGTTCTGGCAGTACGGCCCGGCATTACCGGACTTGCCCAGGTCAACGGCATCGATATGTCCGACCCGAGGCGTCTTGCAGAAATCGACGCGCAATATGTCCGGACACAAGGCCTTGTGGGAGATCTCAAGCTCGTCATCGCAACGCTACGGGGCCAGGGTGTCGGCGTCGATCAGATTGTTCGGTGACCCAGGCGAACGTGCCAGCGGCACCGCCTCAATAACGCGTCCGGTCTATTCGAACGTCGGACGGAACATCCTCGGGTTCCAGCCGAAATCCCGTTTGGCCGGCGAGCAATCGAATGTCATGTCCACCATCATCCGGGTTCCCATCGCGACATTCGCGCCTGGAAATAGCGGTTTTACGAAGCCAAACGCCGCTCGCCACAGCGGGGCCGGGACCGGAATGGTTCGCCGCGGCCGCCGCAACGCGTCGAAGATCCGGCCGACCATTTCCCGGTAGGTGAGGGTTTCGCCGCCCGGCAGCGAATAGAATTTGTTGGCCGCCAACCCGCTCGATGCTGCGGCGATGGCGCCGATGGCCAGATCCTCCGCATGCACCGGTTGACGTAAACCCGCTGCTCCGCCGACCGCCGGCATCACGCCGAAGCGCCTGATCAGCCGCGACAACGGGGTGATGTTCTGGTCGCGGCCTTCGGCATAAATCAGCGTAGGACGCAGTATAGTCCACTCGACGCTGTGCTGTTCGCAGGCCGCAACGATCTTTTGTTCGGCGTCGGCGAGATGTTGCCACATCTCGCGCTCTGCGACGATTTCACTGTCTATCTTCGTCAGAACGCTGGTCGAACTGAAGACGACGATCCGCTTCAATGAAGTGCTGAAGAGATAAGGCAAAGCCGCGGGCAGCAGAACGGCATCGGCAGTGCAATAAAGCGTGGTGAATGGCGGAAAATTCAGCGTTTCCGGTCGTCGCAGGTCGCCTTGAAGCCATACCACGCCGGCCTTGCTCTGCGGCATCCTCGACAACGCAAGTGGCCGCTCGCCCGCGAGGATGAGGTGTTCGATGATATAGCCGCCGACAACCCCGGTGGCGCCGATGACCAGGCTTTTCGCTGCCTGAGGCTCAATCCCCGTGGTCACTCCATTTACACTCGTCGTTGGCCTAGGTCTGGAACCCTACCTGCAGCGGCGCGTGGTGACGCGTTCCGTAAACAAAGTCGCCGGGACATGGTCTGTCGTCTATTCTGGAAAACGCCAAGGCCCTCTCATTGCACGGTCAGTGAACAGGGTCGAGTGAGGATGATGAATTTTTGTCGGGGTCCGCCTTCGGAGCCGCAGCCTCCATGCGCTTTCGCTCCCGCTCCTTCATGAACTCATCGTACTTGGCCGTGCCAGGCCGCGGCGGCGCGTCCGTCGGCAGGCCGCCAGCCCAATGCGGCATGTAGTCGCTCATCCCGGCCGCAAGGTAGCCGTTGATGGTGCCGCACCCGCCTAAGCTGGACGCGATTCCAGCGAGGACAACGAGAGCGTAAAACGAAAGCGGGGTTTTGGACATCGGCGGTAAATCGCGGCCTTACGCCTGAATCTTGAAACAGGTTGAAAACGGTCGGCCTCGCCGGGCAATTCAGTTACGCCATATTGCCGCCGGCGTTTCGATCGCGGAGCAATTATCTACCAATATAGTAAAATTGTTTGCTTCGGGTCCACGGCCAAGGACCTCATGCTAAAGGTATTTAAATACCTCAGCAAGACCGAGATTACCGACGGGCCTGGCAAGCCCATTGTCGCGATTGACAATAGGGCGTGGCTGCGACGCCATACCGCGCCGATATACGGCTGCAGAAATTCAGCTATGTTGACGGCAAGGGCCGGGGACTCGGCTTAAAGCAAGAGACCGATCAAGGGGAGAGCGTTGATGTTCATTCGTACTAGGATGTTGGTACTGGCCACGGCTGCGGCCGTCATCGCGGGCGGGTCGGCCCGTGCGCAGGAGGCCGTCAAGGTCGGCTTGATTCTGCCGATGACCGGCGGTCAGGCCTCGACCGGCAAGCAGATCGACAACGCCGTCAAGCTTTACATCCAGCAGCACGGCGACACGGTTGCCGGCAAGAAGATCGAGATCATCCTGAAGGATGACGCTGCCGTGCCCGACAACACCAAGCGGCTCGCACAGGAACTGATCGTCAATGACAAGGTCGCCATTATTGCCGGCTTCGGCGTCACGCCCGCGGCGCTGGCCGCGGCACCGCTGGCGACCCAGGCCAAGGTGCCGGAAGTCGTGATGGCGGCGGGCACCTCGATCATCACCGAGCGCTCGCCCTATATCGTGCGCACCTCATTCACGCTGGCG
>NZ_CAXUNQ010000059.1:0-27714 GCF_964252615.1 uncultured Bradyrhizobium sp. | reverse complement strand
TGCCATGCGCTACGTCCACTTAAATCGAACCGGACAGCCGTGGGTCAAGCCCGGCCATGACGACCTCCCCGTGTCCCGGGCGCGATGCGGCATTCTTCATGCCGCTTCGCAGAACCGGGACCCCGGTTCCTTGGAGTCGCAACCACCGAAACTCCGGTTGCTACGCGCCGCAAGCAACCGGGACCCCGGCTCCGCAACGCACCGCTCCGCAAGGGCTGCGCGCTGGCTGCGTCGGGGAACGGTCACAGTTCCCGCGCATTTGAGAACGCAAACGAACTCACCCGCCGCGTGTTTTCATCCAGGATCAGCGTACGGGTGATCGGCGGCTCTGCGCGCTGGCTGCAGTTTTCGCGTTCGCACAGCCGGCAGTTGACGCCGATCGGCGTGCCTTCGGCTCGCTCCAGATCAATGCCGGTGGCGTAGACCAGCCGCGAGGCATGGCGGATTTCGCAGCCCAATCCGATGGCGAAGCGCGGCTGCGGCTGCGGATGCGGCGCCACCGGCCGGCGCACCATTTGCGCAATCGAAAAATAGCGGCTGCCGTCCGGCAGCTCGATCACCTGCTTCAAGAGGCGGTCCGGCGTATCGAAGGTCGAATGCACATTCCACAGCGGGCAAGTGCCGCCGAATTTCGAGAACGGAAACGTTCCGGACGAAAACCGCTTCGACACGTTGCCGGCGTTGTCGACGCGCAGCATGAAGAACGGCACGCCGCGCGCATTGGGCCGCTGCAGCGTGGTAAGGCGGTGGCAGACCTGCTCGAAACCGGCACTGAAGCGTTGCGCCAGCACATGGACGTCGTAGTTGAGCGTTTCGGCGGCGCCGTGAAAAACCGGATAGGGCATCATCACCGCAGCGGCGAAATAATTCGCCAGCGTAATGCGATAGAGCCGGCGCGGAGTGTCGTCGAGCGCGCCGGCGCGGTTGACGATGGTGTCGAAGATCGGACCGCATTCGGCAAGTCCGACCTGGAACGCAAGCTGGAACGCGCGGCCGGGCCCATCGACCAGTTCGGAAATCAGCAATTGGCGGCGGTGCCGGTCGAATCTGCGCAGCGTTTCGCGCATCACGTCCACCGGCATGATGCGGGTGACGATGGAATGCTTTTCGCGCAGGCGGGTGGAAAGCGCGGCGAACAGATCCTGGGCGCCGACATTGATCTCGTCGCGCAGATTTTCCGCGAGCTGTTCAAGCTCCGGAAAATAATTGCGGTTGGCCTCGATCAGATCGCGGACGCGCTCGATCGGGTTGGCTTCGAACCGAACGCCCTCGTCGCGGTCGGCAAATTGCGCCGCCGCCATGGTCTCGCCGCGGCGAGCTTCGGTGTAGGCGGCATAAAGCCGCTGGAGCGAATGCGTCACCCCGGGGCACAGCTC
Organism: uncultured Bradyrhizobium sp.; assembly: GCF_964252615.1. Taxonomy (NCBI): domain Bacteria; kingdom Pseudomonadati; phylum Pseudomonadota; class Alphaproteobacteria; order Hyphomicrobiales; family Nitrobacteraceae; genus Bradyrhizobium; species uncultured Bradyrhizobium sp. The sequence continues at coordinate 26,338 of NZ_CAXUNQ010000059.1, read as the reverse complement.
GGCAAGATCGCGCAGCTCCTGCTTCGGCAGATCGATCTGGCGGAATAAAGGGTCAGAGAAAATCTCGTTGAGCTCGGCAAAGAAGCGGTCCTCGTCGGCGCTGGCGAGGTCGCGGAGATCGAGGTCGTAAGTCTGCGCCAGCCGCATTAGAAGCTGCGCCGTCACCGGGCGCTGGTTGCGCTCGATCAGGTTGATATAACTCGGAGAAATGCCGAGGCCCTCGGCAATCTGGGTTTGCGAAAGACCCAGCTGCTGGCGAATCCGGCGGAAGCGCGGACCTACGAACAGCTTCTTTCCCGGGTCCGGAGCCATCAACGCTTCTCATTGTGACAAAAATTACAAAATTACATAACATACAAGTACAGATGTTACAATACATCACCAATCCGCTATTCACATACTGTACTATTTCCAGGGTTTGCCGTTTAACTGCGGATAGGTTTTCGCAGTGCATTGTCACGAATGTCTAGAGGATAAAACCATGAACTTCCAGCCACGTGGAATCAACGATCTGGCCATCCAGCAGCCAACCTCCTATCAGAGCGAAATCGAAGCTGCCGAAGCGCTCCTCAAGGACAAGGGCACGTGGAACGGGGTCAAGGCCGAAGCCGTGGCCCGGATGCGCCTGCAGAACCGCTTCAAGACCGGCCTCGATATCGCGCGCTATACGGCCGCGCTGATGCGCGCGGATATGGCGGCCTACGACGCCGACCGCACGAAATACACCCAGTCGCTGGGGTGCTGGCATGGCTTTATTGCCCAGCAAAAGCTGATTTCGGTAAAGAAGCATTTCGGCACGACCGATCGCTGCTATCTGTATCTCTCCGGCTGGATGATCGCAGCGCTTCGCTCTGAATTCGGACCGCTTCCCGACCAGTCCATGCACGAGAAGACATCGGTGCCGGCGCTGATCGAAGAACTCTACACGTTCCTGCGGCAGGCGGACTCCCGCGAACTCAACGACACCTTCCGCAACCTCGACGCGGCCCGCAAGGCAGGCGACAAGGCAAAGGAAAAGTCGCTGATCGAAAAGATCGATAATTTCCAGACCCATGTCGTGCCCGTGATCGCCGACATCGACGCCGGCTTCGGCAATGCCGAGGCGACCTATCTGCTCGCCAAGAAGATGATCGAAGCCGGCGCATGCGCGCTGCAGATCGAAAACCAGGTCTCCGACGAAAAGCAGTGCGGGCACCAGGACGGCAAGGTGACCGTGCCGCACGAGGTATTCCTGGCGAAAATTCGCGCCTGCCGCCATGCTTTCCTCGAACTCGGCGTCGAAGACGGTGTGATCGTCACCCGTACCGACTCGCTGGGCGCGGGTCTCACGCAACAGATCGCCGTGAGCCACCAACTAGGCGATATTGGGGATCAGTACAACAGCTTCCTGGACTGTGAGGAAATTACCGCCGACAACGCCAGGAATGGCGACGTCATCATCAACCGCAACGGCAAGATGATGCGTCCGAAGCGGCTGCCCAGCAACTTGTATCAGTTCCGCGAAGGCACCGGTCAGGATCGCTGCGTGCTCGACTGCATTACCTCTTTGCAAAACGGCGCTGACCTGCTCTGGATCGAGACCGAAAAGCCGAATATCGAACAGATCGCCAAGATGGTCGATCGTGTTCGCGAGGTGATCCCGAACGCAAAGCTGGCCTATAACAATTCGCCGTCGTTCAACTGGACGCTGAACTTCCGCTGGCAGGTTTACGACACGATGAAGCAAGCAGGCAAGGATGTCAGCAAGTACAACCGCGCCGAGCTGATGAAGGCGGAGTACGACGCAACGCCGCTGGCGATCGAAGCCGACGAACTGATCCGGACTTTCCAGGCCGATTCAGCCAAGCGCGCCGGAATCTTCCATCATCTGATCACGTTGCCGACCTATCACACGGCAGCTCTTTCGACGGATAACCTCGCGAAGGAGTATTTCGGCGACCAGGGAATGCTGGGCTATGTGAAAAACGTTCAGCGCCAGGAAATCCGTCAAGGCATCGCCTGCGCGAAACATCAAAATATGGCCGGCTCGGATATCGGCGACGATCACAAGGAATACTTTGCCGGCGAGGCCGCCCTGAAGGCCGGCGGTGTCCATAACACGATGAACCAGTTCGGCTAACGCTAATAGCAGGAGACCATCATGCCAGGCAGTAATTTTTGGGTTATCGGCGGTGAGTTCGGATCGATGAACTTCCACAAGCTGGTAGAGGGATCGGCCCAGGTGCAGGGTCCGTTCAAGACCCGCAAGGAAGCCGAAGACGCCTGGAAAGAGGTGTCCGAACAGAACCGCCATAAGGCCGGCGTACGCTTTTCCATCGTGGAAGAACCGAGCCGCGTCCCGGCCTGAACCGCCGGCAAGCATAAAGTCCAAGGCCAGCGGCCTCACCCGATTCCTCGGGTGAGGCCGCTGTCGTCTCGCTCAAGCTATTGTTAATAAAGGACCTTTGCGCCGGACGTGGTTACTGATAAGTTAATCGCGGCGAACTCCAGGAGCAGGCGGCGCGATATGTCCGACATGCCGAATTCTGCGATCGATCCTGCGGCTGAAAAGCCGATGCGGCTGCGCGACGCCATGCGGCAGGCGCGGATCGAAGCCGCCGACCGAACCGGCGTCGTGGTGGATCTCCGCGACGCCGAGGTGGCTCGGCTCGAAATTCTGAACGAGGCGCTGGATCCGCTGTTCGCGCAGGTTCCGGATCGGCTCGATTTGTTCGACCGCGGCATCAGCCAGGGCGAAAATCCCAGGCTGTGGATCGACGTGGTCGCGCATGTCGCGATGGGCCGCGACAAGCGCATCTACCGCCTGGTGCAGGACACCCGTTTCGGACGCATCGTCATCGCCGAATCGCACGAGGTCGCCACGATGGTCGACGCCGTCACCGACTATGTCGCGCGCCGCATGGTGGAGCGCGAACACGCACTGGTCGCTACCCCTATCCCGGAGCCTGCTGTAATCCAGACGCCACGCCGCGCCGGCTTCTGGACCTTCGCGCTCGGATTTGTTCTCGGGGCACTGGCGCTGTTCGGCCTCGCGCTGTTCGCCGCGCTGCGGAATATGTGAATCGAGAAAGCCCTCATTGTGGGGCTTGACTGGCTACAACACCTGCCCCCGCCGCAATTGGCGAATGCGCATATCGTCCCCAAGCCCACGCACCGTCTGCTCGCATCGCCACGCTTCGCCTTCACGTTCTATCGAAAAAAGATTGTAAGCCGCAGCGGGATGCTGCCCGTGCGCGATCGACGACGCCGACGGCACGCCGATTGCGGGAATGCGGCCGTGCGGTCCTTCGAACCACATCGTGGAATGAACATGATCGTGACCGTGCAGGATCAGTTCGACGCCATGGCGCTTCAACAGCGCAAGCAATCGGTCCGAATCGGTCAGCCGCTTGTGCCGCGAGCCTTGCTCAGACCGAAGCGGGTGATGAATCAGTAGGACGCGAAACCCGTGCTCAGCGGATAGCCGCGCGAGAATAAGATCGAGCGCATTGCGCTGCGCCTGCCCGAGCCATCCCGTCGCCATAAGCGGCGGCGTTGGAACCGCCGAGGAGACGCCGATCAACGCCAGCGGACCACGCCGGCGTAGAAACGGAAACGTGATCGGATCAGCTGTCAACGCCCCGTCGCCGCGCAGGTAATCTCCCCAAATTTCGGCGGCGCGTTTCCGCATCGCGCGTACATAGCTATCATGATTGCCGGGCACGGCAGTAACGCGATCCGGGGGTCCGACGCTCTCCAGCCACGCCCGGGCCGGTGCGAATTCGGCGCCAAGGGAGATATTCACGAGGTCGCCGGTGATCGCGATATGGTCGGGCCGTTGCGCCTGCATGTCGGCCACCACCGCATCCAGCACCTCGCGGCGATGGATTTTGTGCCGATTGCGGGTCCAGTTCAGATAGCCGAGCGCGCGCTTGCCGGCGAGTTCGCGCAAGCCCGGCGCCGACGGCAGGGCAAGATGCGGATCGGACAGATGCGCCAGCGTGAATACCGCCATCGAACATCCTGTAAAAATCGCGAATGTTTTGGCAAGCTGTCCACCCCAATGCAAGCAGCAAGGCGCCAGGCGTATGAATTTGCAAGACCTGCGGCAAATGTTCGAGCCGGCGCTTCGCCGCGCCTTTCATGTGTACTGGCGCTTTGCCCGCGGCATGACACTGGGCGTTCGGGGCGTGGTATTGGACGGCGAGAACCGTGTCTTTCTGGTCAAGCATAGCTACGTGTCCGGCTGGCATCTGCCGGGCGGCGGCGTCGAGGTCGGCGAGACGCTTCGCGATGCGCTGGCGCGCGAATTGATGGAAGAGGGGCGGATCGAACTGATAAGCGAACCGAAGCTGCATGGCGTGTTATTCAACAGCCATGTGTCACGCCGCGATCATGTCGCGGTCTATGTGATCAGGCGGTTTCGGCAGGACAGGCTGCCGGAGCCGAATCGGGAGATCGTGGCCTGCGGCTTTTTCGCCCCCGGCGCGCTGCCGCTTGATGCCACCGAAGGTACCCGTCTGCGGATCGCGGAAGTGCTCGAGAACAGGGAGCCGAGTCCCACCTGGCGTTAGAGATCGTTAGCGTTCGGTCCTTATGATGACGGGTCAAATGTTAACGACCTTTAAGGACTGACGATGAGCGCCGCGCGGGACCTCACGGCGCCTAGGCTTCGCGGCGACCTGGCCGGGATGGCGGAGGCGCTCGCGGAGTTTGCAAAACAGGAATTCCAGCAAGCCGACGCCGCCCGGCCGCGGGTCGCGGTGCTGGTGCCATGCTTCAACGAGGAAGCCGCGGTGGCGACCGTAGTCGCGGATTTTCGCAAAGCCCTGCCTGCTGCGGAAATTTACGTCTACGACAACAATTCATCGGACCATACCAAAACCGTCGCGGCTGAAGCCGGTGCGCAGGTGCGCGGCGAACGCCGCCAGGGCAAGGGCCATGTGGTGCGACGGATGTTCGCCGATATCGACGCCGACATCTATGTATTGGTCGATGGCGACGCCACCTACGACGCCGCCAGCGCGCCGCGCATGATCGAGAAGCTAACGGCCGATCATCTCGACATGGTGGTCGGCTTTCGCGTCGATCAGGTGCAGGCCGCCTATCGGCCGGGCCATCGCACCGGCAACCGGATGTTGACCAGTTTTCTCGCGGCGGTGTTCGGTCAGGAGTTCAAGGACATCCTCTCCGGTTATCGGGTTTTCTCGCGGCGCTTCGTCAAATCCTTCCCGGTGCTCTCCGACGGCTTCGAGATCGAAACCGAATTGAGCGTCCACGCGCTCGAATTGGCATTGCCGGTAGCGGAAATCGAGACGCCGTATTTTGCCCGGCCGGAAGGCTCGTTCAGCAAGCTCAACACCTGGCGCGACGGTTTTCGCATTCTCGGCACCATCCTGAAACTTTACCGGTCGGAAAAGCCGTTGAGATTCTTCTCGGCGATCGGCATTGTTCTGGCGCTGATAGCCGTCGGTCTCGCTGTGCCGCTGATTGTCACCTACATCGAGAATGGTACGGTGCCGCGATTTCCGACCGCGATCCTGTCAACCGGCCTGATGATTCTGGGGGTGCTAGCGGCGTGCTCCGGGCTGGTGCTCGATACGGTGACGCGCGGACGGCGCGAGATGAAACTGCTGGCCTATCTGTCCCAGTCCGTGACCAACAGGAACTGATGCCGCGAGCGGTTCGGGCAACGATGGACCCCGCATCGCTCAGATGCTATTCCGCGTCTCGATATGAGCGATCTTTCACTTACTATATTGGCGGAGACCGCCGGCGACGCGCAGGCAATCGAGCGGCTGCATGAGCGGACGTTCGGCCCCGGCCGTTTCGTGCTGAGCGCCTACCGCTTACGCGAGCAGGTCGATCACCGGCTCGATCTGTCGTTCACCGCAAGAATTGGCACGCTGCTGGTCGGCTCGGTCAGGCAGTTGCCGATCTGTATTGGTGACACTCCGGCCTTGATGCTGGGACCGCTGACGGTCGAACCGCCGTTTCGCAGCCGCGGGGTCGGTCGCGCGCTTCTCGATCGCGCGCTCGGGGAGGCAAAGTCGAAAGACCATCGCCTCGTGCTGCTGGTCGGGGATGAGGCCTATTACAGCCGCGTGGGGTTCAAGATGATCCCGAAAGGCCGCGTAAAGATGCCGGGCCCGGTGGATTACGCGCGCCTGCTGATCGCCGATCTGGCCGATGGCGCGTTTGCCGATGTGTCCGGTGCCGTGCGGCCGGACTGGAGTTTTGCGAAGTAGCTTCTTTGTGCCCCGGACGCAGCGCCGCACGCCGTTCTTCACGGCGTGGTGCGCGCTGCAGAGTGGAGCCGTAACGAGCACGGGTTCGTGACGGTCCAGGCTCTGCGGTGCATCCCTAAAGAAGCGCTACACCGCGTCCGGGACAGGGGTGAGGCGTTCTCAGAATTTCAGATTCGCAAAGGCTCGCACCCCGATACCCGGCAGCAGAACCTCGTCCTTGTTGTAGGATACCGAGTTGCGGATGTTCTCGTTCAGCAGATTATTGCCAACGAGCCCGATCATTATCTCGTGCGCGCCGAACCAACCGGCATCGAGCTTGGTCTTGTAGCTGATCTCCGCTTTCAGCAGATTGTAACCGGGGGTCGGCGTTTCGGCAATTACAGCGACATCGTTCTGAGAAAATGCGTGGAGCAGGCTGACCCGCATCAGCCAGTTGGCGTCACGATAGAATATTCCGCCTCCAAGCCGCTGCGGCGGAATCCGAGGCACGTTACTCCCGTCTTCGAAGGTCGCGCGGACGATATCATATTGCCCCTCGATCCCGAACGAACCGTTCCAGAGTGGCAGCACATCATACTGGAACTGCAACTCGCCGCCGCGGAAAGTCGCGTCACGCTGGGAGTAGATCGCCTGATTAAGCTCAAGACCTGAACCAGTCTGGCACACGCTATCCTCGCATGTATTGCCGTTCAGCCGCCGGTAGATGAATCCGTTGAATTTGGTGTAGTATCCGGTCAGTTCAAACCGCAAGGGTCCCGTCGCCCTCCGCAATCCGACTTCGACCGATTTGGCAGTTTCGATGCCAAGATCGGGATTGCCGATATCGAAAGTGGTGGTCGCATCGTGACCACCGCGCGAAAATAATTCCGCCGGCTTGGGAGCGCGCTCGGTATATTGGCCGGTAATGCTCGCGACCAGATTCCAGGGAAGATTGTGGATCAGGCCGATGCTCGCGCTCATCGGCGTGAAGTTGAGGTGGCGCGCTGTAGCGGGACCTATGGCGTTGGGATCGGCGTTAAGATCAAACATCTCCGGAATGAAAGCCGGTGTGGTTCCGCTCAGATTGGCATGCTCGATGCGCCCGGCAATCTGCGCCTTGGTGTTATCGGTGAACTTCAATTCGTTAAAGATGTATCCGGCGACCTTCGTATTTCTGTTCGGATCCCACAAACCGTTGATGGAGCTTCCGATATCATCCGGGCTTGGCGCCGTTAGCTCCTGATGCGACGCCTGAACTCCGACAGCGGCGGTCAGCGCGGCGAAGCGGATATTGAACGGCGCAAATTGCACCTCGATCCGGCCCTCCTGCTCCTTGTTGGTGAAGGTCTGCCGTACGCCGAGGGTTGACAGATCGGTAGGGTCGGCCAGCCCGATTTCGTTGTGCTTGTAGTCGGTAGCGCCGGCCCAGAACCTGACGGCGTCGATTGCAGCCGCATCTGGCCGGTATTCGCCCTTGGTGGTGGCCTTGGTTTGATGCGCGTCGATGCGGGTTAGGTGATCAGCCCCGTCGAGACCAGGGATGTGATAAAGCGCGTCGGTCTGCGTGATCGCCGCACCAATGAAGCCGCCATGGAAGAAATAAGAGCCGCCGATGGATGCTCCGTCAGCCTGTGCGGCGGAATTCGGCTGGCGTCCGTTAAAGGGTTTCGTCGGGTCGGTAAGATAAGGATGGCTCGGAATATAATAGTCGCCGGACGTGCGGCCGTAGGCGTCGGCATGAACTGCAAAATTGCCGCCTCCGGCGTCGAGCAGAATTGCACCTTCGGCGCCGCGATCTACGGAATTGACCGCGGTACGCGTCTCGGCCGTCACGCAGCCCGGAGATTCGGCATTTGCAATGGGAGCCTTCACCGGAAGCCCGTAAGTTTGAAAGGGCACGGCGCAGGAGGGCAACGCGTCCGGAATGCGGTTGTTGGTGGCGCTGACCACGCCGCCGATCGATGTTGACCCATAGCGCAGCGTGGCGGGCCCGCGAATGACTTCGATCTGGTTTGCCGCAATCGGATCGATGGGAACGAAATGATCTTCGCCGAGGTCCGATGCGCCGTTGCTGCCAATTCCGTTCTCGATAATTCCGACGCGGTTGACATCCAGGCCGCGGATGATCGGCCGGCTCGAAGCGCCGGGCGCAAATTCCGACCCGGTGATGCCGGGCTTGGAAAACAGCAGATCGCCGAGTGTCCCGCCGCCTTGCCGGCGGATCTCCTCGTTCGGTACCACGGTAACCGTCGCAAACTGCTGGGTCACGATGGGAAGCGCGCCCTGTTGGGAGGTGGTGACCGCAAGCGTTGGCTGCGGCTGCGCGGCACGCGCAGGATTGCGTCCGCCGGCGATTCGGGTAACGCGGATAGGTTTAGGCGAAGGAACGAGCTTTCGCCTTACAATTGGACTGGGCGACGTCACGGTGATCCCTGGAAGCGCGGTGGTGCCTTCGGGCGCTTGCGAATCCTGGGCTAACCCTGCGCCACTAAACGCGCACAGCAGCAGCGATGTCGAACTTGAGGCGAGAAACCTACGTCCTAGTGAGTATGACATTGTCCTGATCCTGCCAAAGCCGAATCCGTTTCGTCATCGACGAATTAGGATCGCGACCTGCCGTTGATGTTAGACGGACCGATTTCGATTGATCATGGAAGACCGGCCGCGTGTAACGCGGCGATCCTTAAGACCATCAAGTCATCGATGTCAGGAGGCGGGGGGAGCGCGGGGCCGGAAAGCGACGCGGCCATGGTCGAGATGGACGAATTCCGCGTCGGTGGCGAGGTATAGAAACTCCACGGCCTGCGGCAGCAGCAGCACCGGCGGCGCGGCAAACAGCACCGCATTGGCCAGCGCCATGACCGCGCAGATCGCGCAGGGATCGGTACGCTGTTGGTCGGAGTCGTGACTGGGCGAGGGCTGCGGCTGGACCGAGTCGATTTCCGATTGGATCGCGGGGGCAGCCTGGGCGGCAACGCCATGAAAATGCCCGAACGACAGCGCGAACTGGATCGCCAGCGCCAGCAACGCCAGCCGCGATCCGTGTTGGATGTTCGATCGAAACCATTTCATGCCGAATAACTTCGCAAGCCCTGCAAGGATGTCAATCGTGCTTCACGCCCGGAGACGATAAGAATTCGTCAGTGTGGGATCGGGGCAACGCGTGCCCAACCTCTCGCCGCCCGGTCAAGCCCTGCCAGATTCACGCATCTTGTCCCACACGGGCTTGACCCGCGTATCCATCCAGCTTCCATCAGTCTTTGCGAACGGGATGGATTGGATTGCCGAGGTCAAGCCCGGCGATGACGGCGGAGTGCTGTGCGCAAGCAGGGCTCAGCGTCCCTCGCGCAGCCACGTCGCGGCGAATGCTCCGAGCAGCAGCAGCAGGCCGATCAGGCCTGCGAAAATCGGCAGCACGCCGACGCCGCGAACTACGCTGGCGTCCCGCATTTTTATGCCCATCCAGCCATCGCCGCGGAATATGCTGGACGCGCGTACCGGAACGACGCGCGGGAGATCAATGCCGGAGCCTTCGGCGATGCGGCGCACGTCACCGCCGGTGGTTTGCGCCAGCGGCTTCAATAGTTCGGTGGTCGAGGTGACTTCGGAAAATTCTTTCGGGTTGACGGGGCCGACATTGATCAGCGCTTTGAGCGTGCCGTCGGTGGCCTGCCACAGGCCGAGTTCGTCGGCAGGCGTGGCCGAACGCCACAATCCGGGCTCGCTCAGGCTTAACGTCAGTTCGCGCGTCATGCCGGATGGCGAGGTAACCGTTACCGGCGCGACGCTGTCCGACATGGTCTGCCGCAGCACCGCCAGATCCTTGGCCTGGGTCTGCAGCCGCAGCGCCTCTTCGTCGAGATCGGGCTGCTTCATCAGCCAGTGCGACATCCGCCGCAGCAAATCGAGATGAGGACCGCCACCTTCATAGCCCCGCGCCCACAGCCAGATGTGGTCGGAGAGCAGCAGCGCGACGCGGCCCTCGCCAAAGCGAGACAGCAGCAGCAGCGGCTTTCCATCTGCGCCGGTCATCACCGGAGGGTTGCTGGCATTGCGGGTCTCGACGGTGCGGAAGAACCGGCTCCAGTGCGGCGGCTCGCTGGCGGAGCCTTCCAGTCCGCGTGTCACCGGGTGACGTTTGCCGGCATCGCTAAGATGCGCATAGAACGGCTTCTCGGTGACGCCGACCGGCTCCGCCGGCAGCACCGAATCCAGCGGCGTGCGCCAGATGCTGGTGGTCGAGGCATAATCCGGACCGGCGGATACCAGCACCGCGCCGCCCGCGCGGACGTAGCGTGCGATGTTGTCGAAATAGGCGATCGGCAGCACGCCCTGGCGGGCGTAGCGGTCGAAGATGATCAGTTGAAATTCGTTGATCTTCTGCTGAAACAGTTCCCGGGTCGGAAACGCGATCAGCGACAGTTCGTTGATCGGGGTACCATCCTGTTTTTCCGGGGGCCGCAGAATCGTGAAATGCACCAGATCGACGCTGGCGTCCGATTTCAGCAGGTTGCGCCAGGTGCGTTCGCCGGCGTGCGGCTCGCCGGAAACCAGCAGCACCCGCAGTTTGTCGCGCACGCCGTCGATGGCGACAACAGCGCGGTTGTTGACCAGCGTCAACTCGTTCGCCAGCGGCGAGGCCTCGATTTCGACGATGTTGGGCCCTGCGTGCTTGATGTCGATATCGATGTTGACGGTTTGGCCGCTCAGCACGGTGCGTTCGTTGATTACGTCGCCATCGCGGCGAACCACCACTTTGGCGCGGTCGCCGCTGACGCCCTGATCGTCGAGCCGGTAGGTAACGGTCTGGGTTTGTCCGACGATGCCGAAGCGCGGCGCCGCCGAAATCGCGATGCGGCGGTCGCGTTCGTCCTTGCGCCCGGTGATCAGCGCATGCAGCGGCGCGGCAAACCCGAGCGCTGCAGCGTTGGCGGGAATGTCGTGAACGCGGCCGTCGGTGATCAGAAACGCGCCGGCGACCCGATCGGTTGGCACGTCCGACAATGCCGAGGACAGCGCGCCGAACAATCTGGTGCCATCGGTTTCGCCATCGGCCTGTCCGGCTTCCACCACGCGGACCTCAAGGCCCTTGATCTGCTTGAGGCTGTTGACCAGCGCCTCCTGCGCCTGCGCGGTTTCGCGGGTGCGCTCGCCAAAACCCTGGCTCGGACTCTTGTCGATGACGACGGCGGCGACTGACGAGAGCGGCTCGCGCTCCTCGCGGGTGAAGGAGGGATTGGCCAGCGCCAACAGGATGAGAGCCAGCGCAGCGACGCGGACCGCAGCACCTCGCGCGCGGCCGACCAGCAGCAGGCCGGCGATCGCGACGATCGCCGCGAGCGCGATCCACAGCACGAGCGAAGGGACAAGGGGGGTAAATGCGACGCCGTAGTTCATCGCACGCGCCTATCGACTTTGTCATGCGCGGCCTTGTGCCGGGCATCCACGTCTTGGCTCCGAAGAACAAAGACCTGGATGGCGGAAACAAGCCCGGCCATGACGGCATGGTTGCGGGAAGCGCTCATACCAAAGCCCATCCTCATTGCCCCAGCCGTTCGATCAGCGCCGGCGCGTGCACCAGGTCGGCCTTGTAGTTGCCGGTCAGCGTGTACATCACGATATTGACGCCGGCGCGGAAGGCGAATTCGCGCTGCCGCGGCTCGCCGGGCGACAATGGCAGCATCGGCTGTCCGTCGGGCCGCAGCGCCCAGGCGCCTGCGAGATCGTTGGAGGTGATGATGATCGGCGAGACGCCGTCGCCGCCTCGTGCAGGCTTCGAGGCGGCTTCGTCGTCGTCCTCGCGCGGTAGCGTTTCGACCCAGGTCTGGCCTGAATTGAAGCGGCCGGGAAAGTCGCGCAGCAGATAAAAGGTCTTGGTCAGCACGTGCTCGCGTGGCACCGGTTCGAGTTCTGGAACCTCGAGCGAAGAAAGGATGTTACGCAATTCGATCATGCCGGGAGTCTGCGATTCGCCGCCCGGCCCCGGCGGCGCCTCGATGGCGTCGCGGGTATCGAAGATCACGGTGCCACCCTGTTTCATGTAGGCGTCGACGCGGTTGATGGCGTCCTGCGGCGGCTTCGGCGCGCCTGGCAGTATGGGCCAGTAGATCAGCGGAAAAAACGCCAGTTCGTCCCGCGCGGGATCGACGCCGACAGGGTCGCCGGTTTCCAGCGCCGTGCGCTGCGCGAGGAAAAGGGTCAGGCCGGCCATGCCCGCCTTCACGATCGAATCCACGTCGGCATTTCCGGTGATGACGTAGGCCAGACGGGTTTGCGCGACCGCCTTGATGGCGAAATCATCGTTGGCATCGGCGCGCAACGGCGTCGGCGTTATCGTGGACAGAACGAGAGCAAACGTAATAGCCGCCGGCACGGCGCGCCGCCGCAATAGCGCAGCGATGCCGCCGCCGAGCATTGCCACGATGATCGCGTCGATCAGAAACAGCACCAGCGATGACGACAGCAGGATGCCCCTGAGTTCGCGCGGCTCGGCGTTGGTATAATTGGCCCGGCGCGCCTTCAGGGCAGACGTGTCCAGCGGCGCGATGCGGTCCGCAACGGCCAGCGTATTGACCGCGAGCGGGCCGTCCGCCGGTCCATAGAAGCCGGGCGGATGATCGACCGTCGCGCGGTCGCGGAAGTCGGCGGGCAGCGGCTTTGCGGTCGAGGGCGGAGGTCCGAACGCGCCGAACCCATCCAGCGTGCGCAGCGGCGCCACGGTTTCGACGCCGGCCTCGCCAGCCACTCCTGCACCGGGATTCGACGTGTATCCGGAGATATCGACGATTCGCCTCAGCATTTCGACAAAGGTACCAGACAACGGCAGGTCGGACCAACGCATGTCCGCGCTGACGTGAAACAGGGTGACCAGTCCCTTGCCGCGATGCTCGCCGGTCACCAGCGGAGTGCCGTCGACCAGGGAGGCCCAACTCTTGGTGGCCAGCACCGCGTCCGGCTCGGCGAGCACCTGCCGGCTGATGGTGATGTCCTTCGGAACGGGAAGGCCGGCGAACGGCCCTTCGGCGGCGAACGAGGCCAGATGCTGGGGCTTCTCCCAGGTCAGGCTGCCGCCAAGGCTGCGTCCGCCGCGACGAAGCTTTACCGGTACAAGACCGTCATCCGCCTGCGCCAGCCGGGGTCCGGCAAAACGCACCAGCACGCCGCCTTGCTCGATCCAGGCGCTAAGGCGTTCGCGAATCTCCGGCGAAAGCGTTCCAACATCGGCGAGCACGATCATCGGCAGCTTCTGATCGAGGAACTGGGTGATCGCCTGCTGCGGTGCGCCTTTATCGCCAAGCCGGACGTCGGCGAAAGGCGCGAGCGCGCGGGTGAGATAGAATGTGGATGCCAGCAGCGGCTGCGCGGTATCGTTAGTCGATCCGCTGACGATGCCGATGGCGCGGCGGCGCCAGCGCTTGTCCAGCAACTGGACTGCGCCCGCCGAGCGTTCGCCCGCGATCTCAAGCCGCGCGATATCGTTGCGCAATTCCACCGGCAGATCGAAAGCTGCTTCGGTCTCGCGATCTTGCAGCGGAAACGTATAACGCGCCTCGCCGATCGGCGAACCCTTCTGGTCCAGCCCGCGCACAATGCCGGTATCAATGGCGATGCTGCTGTTGGCGCGGAGCAGTTTCACCGTCATTTTCGCGGCGGCGTTTTCAGCCGCCACGAGCGCATGTGCGGGAGGGGCGCCTTCGAAGATCGTCAAGCTGCGATCTCCGATCGTCTTGCTCAAGCCTTCCAGGAATTCCGGTCCGCGGCCGGTGTCGACCCCATCCGAAAGCCACGCGATCTCGCTGTCGCCGGCGGCTTTCAAAAAACGCTCAATGGCGGGCAGGGTTTCGATCCGCTCGACGGCATAGGGTTTTGGCGCGAACTGACGCAGGGTGACGCGCGCGGTGCCGCCGGTCATGAGCGTAATATCGCGGGCCGGTTCCGACAGCGGCACGAGCGCAACGCCGCGGCGGTCATTGTCGGCGTTTGCGATCAGTTCGTCGGCCGCCTTGATCCGTGCATCCCAACTGGCGGCCGCGCTCCAGCCGTCGTCGAGCAGGATCAGCAGCGGTCCGTTGCTGCCGGCAACGCCGGTTGGCGGGTTCCAGATCGGACCGGCCGCGGCGACAATCACCAGCGCCGCTGCCATCAGGCGCAGGGCTGTCAGCCACCATGGCGTGCGCGCCGGCGTTTCTTCCTTCGGCGCGATGTCGAACAAGAGCCGTGTCGGCGGAAATTCGATGCGCCGGGGCCGCGGCGGCATCACGCGCAGCAACCACCACAATACAGGCAGGCTGAGCAGGCCCAGCAACAGCGCAGGTTCGGCGAAGGAGAGCGGAAGCCCGGCGATCATGCGCGCGCGTCCGAACTGGAATGCGCGGGCCGGCGGCTCTTGATGATGGTGTGGGCGCCGGCGCCCATTTGGCCGTGAATGGCGAACAGCAGTTCCGTAGGCCCGCGATTGGTGCGATGAACGGTGAAAGTCCAGCCAAACTGTTCGGCTTCGGCGCGCAACGCCGCGCGATGATTTGCAACCAGCGTCTGATATTCCGCGCGCCAAAGTTCGGCGCGTCCGGCAGTGATGCTGCCGAGCCCCTCGGATTCCACGAATTCGACACGCCCGGAATAAGGGAAGCTTTCCTCCGCCGGATCCACGACCTGCACGACATGGCCGCGTGCCCCGTTTGCAGCAAGCTGGCCGATGGTGCGGCGTAACTCCGCGACCGGGCTCCACAGGTCCGACACCAGAAGCACTTCTGAAAACTGAGCCGGCGCAAAATTCGGCGGCAGGCTCGGACGCTCGCCGGCGTCATGCAGCATCGCCTGCGCCATCTTTTCGATGACGTTGCGGTTCGCGGTAGGACGCATCAACTCCGGAATGCCGACGCGTTCACCGCCCTGGACCAGTACCTCTGCAAGCGCAAAAGACACGACCAGGGCGCGGTCGAGCTTGCTCCATTCGGTCGCGCGTGAATTAAAATCCATCGATGGCGAGCGATCAACCCAGAGCCAGATGATATGGGACGCTTCCCATTCACGTTCGCGCACATAGAGATGGTCGTCACGCGCCGAGCGCCGCCAGTCGACATTGTGCGATGGCTCGCCATTGACGAAGCGCCGGTACTGCCAGAAATTCTCGCCTGCACCGGCGCGCCGGCGGCCGTGCAGTCCATGTATTACGGTCGATGCGACGCGCCGCGCCTCCAGAATGAGCCGGGGCACGCGAGCCGCGAGCTTCCGGCTCTTGCCGATAGCTGCGGTTACCGCCTCTTTCTCGGTATCGCTCCGGAGTTCGGCCATTCTCTATCCGATGCGGGCCTTCAGCCGCGCGATGACGTTGCCAACGGTTTCGCCCTCGGCACGCGCCGAGAACGTCAGCGCCATGCGGTGCTTGAGGATCGGTTCAGCCAGATCAAGCACATCGTCGATCGACGGCGTCAGCCGTCCATCGAGCAATGCGCGCGCGCGAACCGCGAGCATCAGCGACTGGCTGGCGCGGGGACCCGGTCCCCAGGCGATCAGCTTGCCGACCTCGCCGCCCTCCGGACCCGGGCGCGCGGAACGCACCAGTGAAAGGATCGCTTCCACCACCGAATCACCGACCGGCAGCCGCCGCACCAGCCGTTGCGCGGTGATCAGTACGTCAGCGGACATAGCAGTTTTGGCGAGCGTTTCCGCTGCGCCGGTGGTTTCGAACAAGATGCGCCGCTCGGCGTCGCGGTCGGGATATTCAACGTCGATCTCCATCAGGAAGCGATCGAGCTGTGCTTCAGGAAGCGGGTAGGTGCCCTCCTGCTCCAGCGGATTCTGCGTCGCCAGCACGTGAAACGGTTTCGGCAGGTCATGGCGCGCGCCGGCCACGGTGATGTGCTGCTCTTGCATCGCCTGCAGCAGCGCGGACTGGGTGCGCGGGCTGGCGCGGTTGATTTCATCGGCCATCAGCAGTTGGGCGAACACCGGACCGGAGATGAAGCGGAACGAGCGCCTGCCGGAACTGCTCTCGTCGAGCACCTCGGCACCCAGAATATCGGACGGCATCAAATCGGGCGTAAACTGGATACGCTTGGCGTCGAGCCCGAGCGTAATCCCCAAGGTTTCCACCAGTTTGGTCTTGGCAAGTCCGGGAACGCCGATCAGAAGTGCGTGACCGCCCGACAGGATCGTCACCAACGTATTCTCGATCACCCGGTTCTGACCGAAGATGACGGTAGAGATCGCGTCTTTTGCCGCGCGGATTTGCTCTGCGACCTGCTCGGCCGAACGGACGATCACGTCTTCAAGTTTCTCGACACTCTCTGCGCCAGCCATCCATCACTCCTTGCGAAACGCCATCGTTGGCGTCGTCATGTCGACAACCCCATGCTAAACTTAAGCAAAGGCCATGTATTCGTTGAATTAGACTATCCCCATCTTATCGGTATTCGGGGGGCTGAACGGCATCACGATGTGGCGACTTGATGCGAAATCCTGCCGCCACAACACGTGCACCAATCGTGCCAATCCGGATCAGACTCAGGGCAAACAATGGCGAAGCAAGGGCAGACCGCAAACCAGGGCCTCGACGGCCTCACCACGGCGGCAAAAGATGCGGCCGTCGGAAAGGGGCTGCCGCCGGTGCATTTGTGGAACCCACCGTTTTGCGGCGATCTCGATATGCGGATCGCCGGCGATGGCACCTGGTTTTATCAGGGGACGCCGATCGGGCGGCCAGCGCTGGTACGGTTGTTCTCGACCATTCTCAAGCGCGAGGATGGCAAGCACTTTCTTGTGACCCCGGTGGAGAAAGTCGGCATTCGCGTTGACGATGCGCCGTTCCTGGCGGTGGAAATGCTGCAGGAAACCGACGCACGCGGACGCCTGCTGCGCTTCCGCACCAATGTCGACGACTGGGTAGCTTGCGATTCGGCGCATCGGCTGCGATTTGAGGCCGCCTCGGACGGCGGTCTCACGCCATATCTTCATGTCCGCGCCGACCTTTGGGCCAAGGTCACCCGCGCGCTTTATTACGATCTGGTTGACATGGGTGAGGAGCGGGTGGTCGATGGTCGCGCCATGTTCGGGGTCATGTCGTCAGGCGAATTCTTTGCGATGGCGGATGCGGAGCAGGTGAGGGAAGCGCGTTGAACGAGCCGATGCTGGAGACGGATCCCGCCGGGGTGAACATCGGTTCGGCTGAGTTTTTCGACCGCGCCCGTGCGCGCCTGCGATTCGAGATTCCGCCCGGCCTGAGCGATGCCAGCATCATTCCATTGAGCGGCGATCCCGGCAATGACCGCATGCTGCAGATCATCGCGCAGGAACGGCCGATACGCCCGGCCGCGGTGCTGATTCCCGTGGTTGAACATACGGAGCCGACCGTGCTGCTGACGCAGCGTGCCGCGCATCTCAACGATCACGCCGGACAGATATCGTTCCCGGGCGGCAAGATCGACGCCACCGATGCCTCGCCGCTCGACGCCGCGCTGCGCGAGGCCGAGGAAGAAATCGGCTTGGGGCGCGAATTCATCGATCCGGTCGGCTATCTCGACCTGTATGCGACGGGGTTCGGATTCCGCATCCTGCCGACGCTGGCGCGCATCAAACCGGGGTTCACATTGCGCATCAACGCAACCGAAGTGGACGACGCGTTCGAGGTGCCGCTGGCATTCCTGATGAATCCGGTCAATCACCAGCTTCATGCCAAGGAATTTCGCGGCATCGAGCGTTCGTACTACGCGATGCCGTTTGCCGAGCGATATATCTGGGGCGCGACGGCCGGAATTCTCCGCGTGCTGTATGAGCGGATCTACCTGCCATGATCCGTCCGGCTTTGACCGAAGTCGGAATTTTCCTGATCCCCTTCGCGGTTTATGCGCTGTTTCTGGTCGCAACCCGCTCTGGCCTGATGGTGCAAACCTCGTGGCCGATGCATGTAATCGCCAAACTGGCGCTGGGCTCGCTGCTGCTCGTCGTCGTCAGTTTCATCCTGCTTGCACACTTCTCCGGTGCGCCGCCCAATTCGACCTACGTTCCCGCGCACGTCGAAAACGGCAAGTTCGTTCCCGGGGTCGAGAAATGACCATCGACCGCGTATTGCACGATGCGCCCTGGCTCAGCTCCGGCCCTGCGATGCGCGTGCTCGAACTGCTCAACGGCGATGGCGAGGAAGCGCGCGTTGTCGGCGGCGCCGTCCGCAATGCGCTTTTGCGGATTCCGGCCGGCGACATTGATATCGCGACCACCGCGTTGCCGGAAGAAGTTGTCCGGCGTTCCAAGGTGGTCGGCATCAAAAGCGTGCCGACCGGTATCGGGCACGGCACGGTGACGCTGGTCGTCGACGGGCAGCCGTTCGAGATCACGACGCTGCGGCAGGATATCGAAACGTTCGGCCGCAAGGCCAAAGTCGCATTCGGCCGCGACTGGGTCGGCGATGCGCAGCGGCGCGACTTCACGATCAACGGGCTGTCGGTTTCCTCCGACGGCACCGTGCACGATTACGTCGGTGGTCTGCAAGATATCGCCGCAAGGCGCGTGCGTTTCATCGGCTATCCGGATCGGCGTATCGCCGAAGATTATCTTCGCATCCTGCGTTTTTTCCGCATGCATGCTGCTTTCGGCGCGGGCCATCCCGATCACGTCGGATACCTTGCCTGCATTCGCGGCCGCGCCGGCCTTGCGACGTTGTCTGCTGAACGGGTGCGGATGGAAATATTGAAGCTCGTGGTCGCGAAGGGCGCCGTCGACGCGGTTGTCGCGATGGAAGATGGCGGATTGCTGCTGTCGATCTTGGGCGGCGTTGCCTATCGGGGGCCGTTTGCCAACATGATCGCCGCCGAGCGGGATTTGGGGCAAAAACCCAATGCAACTCTGAGGCTTGGCGCGCTTGGCGTGGCCACGACCGAAGATGCCAGGCGGCTTGCGATCCGGTTGCGGCTAACCAATGGCGAAACCAAGGCACTGGATTCCATGGGCCATCGCTGGTGGCGGCTTGCCGGAATGGACCAGGCGACCGCACGTCGGCGGTTGTACCGGCTCGGCGCAGCGCGCTATCGCGACCGGCTGATGCTGGCCTGGGCGCGGGCGGGCGTGGACGCCGATCCTGCGCCTTGGCGCGAGCTTGCGACGCTGCCGGAGCGCTGGAGCGCGCCGAAATTCCCGCTCAAGGCGGCGGATTTCGTCGCGCGCGGAATTTCCCAAGGCCCGGCGCTTGGCCACGTACTCACGCTGGCGGAAGATGCGTGGCTTGCGGCGGATTTTCCACTGCAGGAATCCGCTTTGACCGCGATTGCCGATCGGAGCGCGGAACGCTTTGCCCGCGATCACCGGCCGTGAACGTTATTTCCGGTTTCGCCGACATCTCGCCGCTGCAACTGGCGCTGGTTGCCGCCGTCGCTTTGGTTGCCGCGGTGGTCGGCGGCCTGGCCGGCTACGGCACCGGGGCGCTGATGCCGCTGGTATTGGTGCCGCTGATCGGCGCCGAGCCGGTGGTGCCGATCATCGCCATCTCGGCGATCTTCACCAATCTCAGCCGCTTTGCGGCGTATCTTCGCCATGTTGACCGCCACCGCGCGCTGATCGTGATTTCCGCGGCGGCAGCAACGACGGCGCTCGGCGCCTACGGATACACCCGGCTGACCAATGCCGGCGCCGCGCTCGTGATCGGCGCCATGCTGATCCTCAGCGTGCCGTTGCGGCGACTGCTCAAGCACCGTGACTTGAGGATCGGCGACGCGGGCTTGGGCATCGGCGCGGCCGGCTATGGCGTGGTGGTCGGCGGCACCTCGGGCTCGGGGGTCATTCTGCTGTCGTTGCTGATGGCGGCGGGACTCGAAGGCGCGGCCGTCATCGCAACCGACGCGGTGATTTCGGTGGCGACCAGCATTATCAAGATTTCGGTATTTGGACTGGCCGGGGTCGTCACCGCGCAGGTGCTGGCGTTCGCCTTGCTGATCGGCGCGGTGGCGTTGCCCGGCACATTTCTCGCCAGGGCGTTCGTCGAGCGCATGCCGTTGCATATCCACGCAGCGATCCTGGATGGCGCGGTGATCGCGGGAGGCGCGGTGATGGTCTCATCGGCCGCGCGGCATCTGTTTTGATTTCGCCGGTCCGAGCAGTCTTGCCAGATCAGGACCAAGGCCGACGCTGTCGAGCGCGGGTGGCGACGCGACGCGCCGATTTGAGCCCGCCGCCGCGGCAATTGCCGCACGCGTCCCGGCCTCCACCGAACACAGCACGGGGATCGGTACCGACGGCTGAATCCGCGCCGCAAGGCCTGCCAGCGCCGCGCCGCCGAGGATCACCACATCGGCGCCATCCTCCGCGGCGCAAACCATGCAGGCTGCGGCCAGTTGAGCGAGCGCGGCATCGGGGTCGCGCGCGATCCGGTCCCCGGTCGAAGCAATGGTCCGAACAGCCGCAAGCCGCGCCGCCAGTCCGAGCCACACGACGAACTCTGTCAGCATCGGACCCCATAACGCGCCGCCTGTGACGATGGCGAAGCGGCGTCCGAGGTTGCAGGCTTCAAGACACGACGCTTCGGCCATGCCGATCACCGGCACCGGCGAAATTTCCCGCAACGCGGCGAGGCCGGGATCGCCGAAGCAGGCGAGATACACGGCGTCGCAGCCGGCCGCATGCTGCGCCAGCGCGTCGAGCGCGGCATGAGCGGCAATCGCGGCCGCCGCGCGGGTCGAAATGTAGGTGGCGCCGAAGCGGCCGGTCACCGGCACGAATGTCGCGGCGGCACCGGCAATGGCGCTTGCATGGTTCGCCACCAAGGCGGTGACGGATTCGGTGGTGTTCGGATTGATCAGCAGGATGCGCAAGCTGCCGGCCTTTCGCGGGGTTGCAGATCTACGGCCATTTCACCTCGGGCGGCATCGACGACAGGATGGAATCGACATTGCCGCCGGTTTTCAGGCCGAAGATGGTGCCGCGGTCGTAGAGCAGGTTGAATTCCACATAGCGTCCGCGGCGGATCAGCTGCTCATCGCGGTCGGCGCCGCTCCAGGGCGCCCTGAAATTGCGGCGGACGATTTCGGGATAGATTTGCAGCAGGGCGCGGCCGACATCCTGGGTGAATGCGAGGTCGGCGTCCCAGTCACCGCTGTCGTGCCAGTCGTAGAAGATGCCGCCGATGCCGCGGGCTTCCTGCCGGTGCGGCAGGTAGAAATATTCGTCGCACCATGTTTTGTACTTCTCATAGGGCGCAATGGCGGCGTGGGCGTCGCATGCGGTTTTCATCGCCGCATGAAATGCAAGCGCATCGGGGTCGTCCTGGATACGGCGCCGGTCCAGCACCGGGGTCAAATCCGCTCCGCCACCGAACCATGCCTTGGTGGTGACGACGAAGCGGGTGTTCATGTGCACCGCCGGCACGTTCGGGTTGCGCATATGCGCGATCAGCGAAACCCCCGATGCCCAGAATTGCGGGTCGTCCGCGGCGCCCGGAATCTGTGCACGGAATTCGGGAGCGAATTCGCCGTGCACGGTCGAGCAGTGCACGCCCACCTTCTCAAACAGCCGCCCGCGCATCACACTCATCACGCCGCCGCCGCCGGGCTGGCCGGTATGATCGACGCGGTCCCAGGGTGTGCGCGCGAAACGCCCGGCGTCGCCGGAATAAAGCTGTGTCGGCGCCTCGTCTTCGAGCTTCTCGAATGCGGCGCAGAGTTCGTCGCGCAACTGCTCGAACCACGCCCGAGCCCGCGCCTTGCGGTGTTCCGTCTGGTCTGTCGTGGTCATTGCGGGCGCATCCCATTGTGCTGCGATCGTGTTTGCCTCAAAGCCTCCCCGAGCGCCATCGCCGCCGCCATCGCGACGTTGAGCGAACGCAGGCCGGGTTCGATCGGGATTACCAGTCGAGCGTCGGCGGCGGTAACAACTTCGTCCGGCACGCCTGCGGATTCGCGTCCGAACAACAGGATATCGCAGGCGTCATAGCGATAATCGAGATACGGATCGGCGCCCTTGGTGGAGAACAGGATCAATCGAAGATCCTTTTCGCGGCGCCATTGCTCGAATTTCTCCCAGCAATCATGACGCTGGATCGCGACCTGATCGAGGTAATCCATGCCCGCCCGGCGGAAGTGCCGGTCCGATACCGGAAAACCGGCGGGCTCGATGATATGCGCCTCGACATTCAGGCAGGCGCAGAGACGCAGGATCGTACCGGTGTTCTGCGGGATGTCGGGCTGGTACAGGGCGATATGCATTCGGGCCAAGCTCGGGATTCCAGGGGCGTCGAGGGAGTGTCGGATATGGATGATCCAGACGTCGGCATCTTCGACATGGTAATGAATGCGGTATGGGTATCCTGCGGCCAGCCGGCTGCGCAATTCCGAATTTCGCGTTGCGAAGCCCAAGATGAGGGTGCATGGCGACGGGTTCGGCGGCATTCAGAAACGCCAAACGAACCAGCAGCCGGATTTTCTTTGGCTATGTAGTCCAGAATATCCCGGAGATCGTTACGAGCACGCGGTGTAAAGCGGAGCGTCATCGGCCGCCCGGCTTGAGGAGCGCTGCGATCTCGTCTGCCGATACGAACGCGCCACGATTTGCCTGCGCTATTCCTTCTTCAATCGCAGCCAGTTCATCGTGATCCGGGTGATAAAATCCACCCTCCTGCGCCTCCGGCGCGAGCACCAACTGCGCGGCATCTTCCTGGCGCTCCGGCGAGATCAATCCGCGATCGAGAACCTGTTTTACCTGATCGCCGGTCATGGACCAAGCCTATGCCGGAACGCGCGTTGCGTATAGAGCGGCACGGCGGTGCCGGCCTGGTTACACGCCCGAGCGGGCGCCGCGGATCGCTGCGCAATCCTGCCGGATGCCGGGCTCGGAAAGCCCGGACCTGCATTGGACGAAGGCCTTTCCCGCCGCCATGAAATGTCTGGATAATCGCCGCCTTGTGCGGATTTAGTGCATTGCACGCATGCCAGCCGAGTGCGGGCTTGCGCTCGCCGGGCAAGGGTGCCAATAGAACGATTCTGGACCATGTGTTCCCGCCGGTTTTGACCGGGGCAAATGGTCGTTCTGCCGCCGCGGGGGGTCGCGGGCGCCGGCAGCCTCTCCCGGCCGTTCGCTATCCTAGCGCTGCCAGGGGCGGTTCCACCGGGTGCGGATAAGAAAGGGCTTGGAATCGTGACGACAGCGTCTTCGGCGGATGATCATCCCACGCGCCGTGATTTCCTTTTCGTGGCGACGGGAGCCGCCGCTGCGGTTGGGGCCGCATCGGTGGTCTGGCCACTGGTTGCCCAAATGAACCCGGATGCCTCGACCATCGCAGCGGGTGCGCCGATCGAAGTCGATCTGACGCCGATCGCCGAAGGGCAGGACATCAAGGTGTTCTGGCGCGGCAAGCCGATCTATATCAGCCACCGCACCAAGAAGCAGATCGAGGAAGCGCAGTCCGTCAACGTCGCCAGCCTTCCCGACCCGCAAGCCGATTCGGCCCGCGTCAAAGAGGGGCATGACGAGTGGCTGGTGGTGATCGGCATCTGCACCCATCTCGGCTGCATCCCGATCGCCCATGAGGGCAATTACGACGGCTTCTTCTGCCCCTGCCACGGTTCGCAATACGATTCCTCCGGTCGTATTCGCCAGGGTCCGGCCCCGGCCAACCTTACGGTCCCGCCATACGCCTTCGTCTCCGACAGCAAAATCAAGATCGGCTGAGGCTCCACGCCAAGGCCGAACGCGTCGCTTCATCTCCTCAGGATCGCATCATGAGCGGACCATCCACCTACCAGCCGCAAAACTCCGTCATCGCGTGGATCGAGCGGCGGCTGCCGATCTTCGGCCTCGTCCACGCATCGTTCGTGGCTTACCCCACGCCGCGCAACCTGAATTACTGGTGGACGTTCGGCGGCATTCTCTCGCTTATGCTGGCGGTGCAAATCGTGACCGGCATCATCCTGGCCATGCACTACACGCCGGAAGCCACCATGGCTTTCAATTCGGTCGAAAGCATCGTGCGTGACGTGAATTACGGCTGGCTGCTGCGCAATCTGCACGCCAGCGGCGCGTCGATGTTCTTCATCGCCGTCTACATCCACATGTTCCGTGGCCTGTATTACGGGTCATACAAGGAGCCGCGTGAAATCCTCTGGATCCTCGGCGTGATCATCTACCTGCTGATGATGGCGACCGGCTTCATGGGCTATGTGCTGCCGTGGGGCCAGATGAGCTTCTGGGGCGCCACCGTCATCACTAACCTGTTCTCGGCAATCCCCTATATCGGCGAAAGCATCGTCACGCTGCTGTGGGGCGGTTATTCCGTCGGCAACCCGACATTGAACCGCTTCTTCTCGCTGCATTACCTGCTGCCGTTCGTGATCGCCGGCGTGGTGGTGCTGCACGTCTGGGCGCTGCACGTCTCGGGCCAGAACAATCCGGCCGGTGTCGAGCCGAAGACGGAAAAAGACACCGTGCCGTTTACGCCCTACGCGACCATCAAGGACGCGTTCGGCATGGCGTGCTTCATCATCTTCTATGCCTGGTTCGTGTTCTACATGCCGAACTATCTCGGCGACGCCGACAACTACATCCCGGCCAATCCCGGCGTGACGCCGGCCCATATCGTGCCCGAATGGTATTACCTGCCGTTCTACGCGATGCTGCGCAGCATTCCGAACAAGCTCGGCGGCGTGATCGTCATGTTCGGCGCCATCGTGATATTGGCGTTCCTGCCGTGGCTCGACAGCGCCAGGACGAAATCGTCGAAATATCGCCCGCTGGCCAAGCAGTTCTTCTGGATTTTCGTCGTCGTGTGCGTGCTGCTCGGCTGGCTCGGCGGCAAGCCGCCGGAAGGCATCTACGTGATCGCCGGGCGCATCCTGACGTTCTGCTATTTCGCCTATTTCATCATCGTGCTGCCGCTGCTGAGCCGGATCGAAAAGCCGCGTCCGGTGCCGAATTCCATCGCCGACGACGTGCTGGCCAAGACCGGCACGTTGAAGACGCCGATGGTTTCCACGGTGATCATGCTGGCGGTTGCCGGCGCACTGGTCGCCGGAAGCCTGCAGACCGCCAGGGCGGAGGACCATCAGGATACGCCGCCGTCGCAAAAGTGGTCGTTCGCCGGCCCGGTCGGTAAATACGACCGCGGCGCCCTGCAGCGCGGCTACAAGGTCTATAAGGAAGTCTGCTCGACCTGCCACTCGATGAACCTGCTGTCGTTCCGCAATCTCGCCGATCCCGGCGGGCCGGGATTCTCCGCGGCGCAGGCCTCGGCCGTGGCCTCTGAATACAAGATGAAGGACGGTCCTAATGATGCCGGCGACATGTTCGAGCGGCCGGGCCGGCTGGCCGACAAGTTTCCCGCGCCGTTTGCGAACGAAAATGCTGCACGCGCAGCCAATGGCGGCGCACTGCCGCCCGACCTGTCGCTGATCGCCAAAGCGCGCTCTTACGCGCGGGGTTTTCCGAAGTTCGTCTTCGACTTTTTCACCCAGTTCCAGGAGCAGGGACCGAATTATATCTATGCCTTGCTGCACGGCTACGTTGATCCGCCAAAGGATTTCAATCTGCCGGAAGGATCGTATTACAACGTGTTTTTCCCGGGCCATGCCATCAAGATGCCGAAACCGCTCTCGGACGACCAGGTCACCTATGACGATGGCTCGCCGCAGAAGCTCGACCAGTATGCCCATGACGTCGCGACATTCCTGATGTGGACGGCCGAGCCGCACCTGGAAGACCGCAAGCGGATGGGCATGCAGGTGATGATCTTCATGATCATCTTTGCCGGACTGTTGTACTTCACGAAGAAGAAAGTCTGGGCCAACGCGCATTGAGCGGGCCGGCATGTAGCGCCATACGCGGGCCCCCGCGTATCCATCGATCAATGACTCATTTCGCAAACTGATGGACGGCCGGGTCAGGCCCTGCTGGATTCACACCTCTCGGCCGTCATGGCCGGGCTTGACCTACCATACGCACACATCTCGCCGTCATTGCCCGGGCTTGACCCGGCAATCCATCCCCTTCGAAACGACTGTTCCGAAGATGGATGGATACGCGGGTCAAGCCCGCGTATGACGGGATGTGTGAATCCAGCAGGGCTCGTCCCGGCCATCCACGTCTTTGCTCCACATCAGAAAGAAAGACGTGGATGCCCGGCACAAGGCCACGGCTGTCCGGTTCATTGAAAGTATAGT